>JAGTJU010000009.1 GCA_022184915.1 Myxococcales bacterium
GTGGCGAACGAGGCGATCGCTTTTGGCTACGGCGGCATTGTCGCTGCATCTCGTGCGACGGGTATGGCACCGAGCGTGGTGGGGCGCGGGATCGCCGAAGTACGGGCGATCGAAAACGGGACGGCGAGCCATTTACCGCCAACGCGAAGCCGTCGACCAGGCGCCGGGCGCAAGAAGGCAACCGAGAAGGATCCGAGATTGATTCCGGATCTGAAGAAGCTTGTAGAATCGACGACACGCGGAGATCCCGAGTCGCCGCTTCTGTGGACAGCTCGTAGCCAGCGCAATCTCGTGGAGGCGCTCAAGAAGCAGGGGCACCAAACGAGCATGAAGATGGTCTCAAGACTGCTCAAGGAGCTCGGCTACAGTCTCCAGGCGAATCGCAAGCGGCTTGAGGGCGCGCAGCATCCAGATCGAAACGCTCAGTTTGAGCACATCAACGAGACACTCCGTCGACAGCTCGAAACGAACGAGCCGGCGATCTCTGTGGACACGAAGAAACGAGAGCTTGTCGGACCGTACAAGAACGGCGGCCGCGAGCTCAGCGGGAAGGAAGATCCGGTCGATGTGAACGTGCACGACTTCGTCGACGACGAAAAGGGACGCGCCACACCGTACGGCATCTACGACCTCCAGAAGAACGAGGCGTGGGTCAGCGTTGGCGTGAGCCACGACACGGGGGAATTCGCGGTGCAGAGCATCCGCACCTGGTGGAGCGAGATGGGCGCCTCGAGGTATCCAAACGCGACCTCGCTCGTGATCACGGCGGACGGAGGTGGAAGCAACGGCTATAGGCTGCGCCTATGGAAGCTCGAGCTACAAAAGCTCGTCGACGACCTGCGCTTCCCCATCACCGTCTGTCATCTGCCTCCGGGAACGAGCAAGTGGAACAAGATCGAGCACCGCTTGTTTTCCTTCATCACCCAGAACTGGCGCGGAAAGCCTCTGGTCACCCATCAAGTCATCGTCAATCTAATCGCAGCGACGACGACGACGACCGGACTGCTCGTGAAGAGCCGAGTCGACAGTCGCACTTACGCCAAGGGTCGCCGCGTCTCGGACAAGGACCTCGCACTCGTGAATCTCGATCCCAACGTCTTCCACGGCGAGTGGAACTACACCATCCACCCGACCGTACCGACATGACGAGACGATCGACTTTTTTCGCGGCAGCCCCTAACGTAAGCCGCCTTGCGTCCTTAGCCTTACTGCCGGGCGAAAACAAGGACCCCGCGAGAATCAAGCCATATTGAATCAGTATTTCACAATACATTTGCATGGCGCAGTCAGATCTCCTCCCCTCCAGCCCCCCTCCGCTCGTTGAAGAACCTCAAGCCGGCCACAGATCCGAATCACATCCCGTTTCGCCCGTGCCTCCGGGCGGTCCCCTCGCCGGTGACCACCTGGGCACCTCCGCTGACAGGCCCTTGTAGGCCAGGATCTTCTCGATAGCCCCTCGCTCTTGCACAGGGCCCAGCACCTTCATCGGCCCCGCGCAGCGCGGGCACACCAGCACCTCGTGAGCGAACACGCGCCGCATGAGCTCGGCCCAACTCATCGCCGCTGCGTCGTCTCGCCTTTGCGGCTCCGTAACGTGGTCCTCGCCCCCATCACCTTCGCCCTCGCGCTTGCCACACCCTCGTCGCGCCTTGCGCCCTGCCCCTCCCGGCACGATGCGGGCCCGATCCGCCGCCGCAGGCGCGAACACACCGTGGTAGCGAACCAGGTGGGCGCGCGGACGTGGCACCAACGCCACCAGCTTCTCAATGAACTCCTCGGCCGTAAACGCAACGTGCGTGGTGCCGTCGCGCCACGGCCGTTTGAGCCTGACGGCCACACGCCCGTCGGGTAACTCCGAAAGCCTATCTTCGCTCAGCGGTGGCCTGGCGATGTAGCGAATCAGCCGCTCCAGGCCATCCCTGTCGTTGGCTGCGATGCGCGTGCTGGCGTGCAGGTTGAAGCCCTCGACGAACGCGCACTGCTTCCCCAACACGTAGGGTTCCCACGACGCGATCGGATCGTTGCCGAGCCGCATGACCGCTTGTCCTCGGCGCCTTCCCGTGGCGATGAGGGCTTTGACCGAAGCGCCTGCGATCACGGAGAGCGCCTCGGCGTCGTCAGCGTCTCGTCCCTCTGACGAGGCAAGCGCCCGTGTCACACCCTCCCAGATCCGCGCGGTCACCTCGGCCACCTCCTCATCGCGCGGAGGTGGCGTGGCGAAGAACGCGGGCCGACCGGGCGTGTCGACACGGAACACGCCGTCGGTCACTACGGAATGAAAGTGAACGTTCAGCGCAAGGCCGGAGCCGAAGCGCTGGATCACCGTCACGGCGCCCAATGCGAGTCCCCCCCCGCACCCCGGCCTTGCGCGCACGCTTTCGGTACCACCGGCTCACCTCGCGCAGAAAGACCCTCAGCACCACGCTGGCCAGGTGTGGCTCGCGCGCCATGCGGTAGCGAAGCGCGTGCGGCACCGTCAGCACCCACTGGCGCGCTGGGACCGCCGGAAACACGTTGTCCACCACGTGCGCGGCCGTCTCGCCCATGCGTCGCCCAAGGCAGCTGGGGCAAAAGCCTCTTCGTTTGCACGAAAATGCCACCACCCGCGTCTCGGCGCAGGCTTCGCAACGAACGTTGACGAAACCCTTGCCCAGAATCCCGCAACCCAGATACGCCTCGAACTCCGCCGCCACGAAGGCGGGCAGAAAACCACCCTCGCCTTGTAGGTTGTCGCGGAACGTGAGCCAGGTGTCCTGCACCAGGCGGTAGAGCTGCGTTGTTTCAGGCTCGCGGCGTCGATACCCGGAGACCTTCCCTGCGGCTCTGTCGACCACCCGGGCTTATCGCGCCGGTAGACGTGTTCGTTGTGCGTTTCGGACCTGCGCTGCCAAAGACCGTCGCTTCGGCTCTGCGGCTCACAGGGATCGGAATTCGCGGAGTAGGTCGTCGACTGTGTGAGAGCGGCGCTTTGCAGCCGGGGCCCCGGCCGTGCATGCGATCAATCCTGCGAAAGCTCCCAGGCGTGCGGCAGTGCCGCCTCGCCACGACCAGAAATAACCTGTTCCCCCGCGGCCGCATCGTCTGCTGGATCGGCTTCGCTTGGGGCCTCGGGTGTCAGCACGCCGAAAGCGCCCGGCAGCCCCACGCTGCCCTTCGGCTCGATTCGCCAATCGCTTCGGCTGAAGAAGGCAAGCTTCTGCCGGCCCAGGGTGACCTCGAGGCACAGCTCGAAAGGAGCCGGCGCCTCACCCTGGCAGGACCAGGTGCGAAGCGCGAGCTGTACACGGCGGCGCGCTTGCGGGAAATCCGCCGTCATGAGGTCGCCCTCCAGGGTCCATGTGAACCGGTCGGCCACCACCCGCCAATGGGACATCGCTTGTGCCAGCCCCAACCGTCGCCGTTCGGTCTCGAACACCACGAACTGGCGCACCATATCGCGCGTGTCCCGTGGCATGCGTTCGATCCAGACCTGGTTCAGCACGGACCGCACCGGGCGCTCACGTCCGCGCTCTTCGTCCGTAGACATGCGCCACACGGCCAGCGCCCCGAGCCCGACCACCACCGCCCCGCCCACACGCCTTCGTCTGACCATGCTTAAAAGCCTAGCAGGGCGCCTCTTTGACCGTGAGGGGCGGATGCCTCTTGATTACGGCGGCCCGGCGCAGGAAAACCGCTCGCCATGAGCCGCCCCCCAGAGCCCCCCGCGCCCGAGACGCAGGAAAACCCGTGGACGACCCGCAAAGTCGAGACGCGCTACGAAAATCCCTGGATCCGCGTAGAGCACCACGATGTGCTCACACCGGCAGGCACCTCTGGGATCTACGGGACCGTGCGCTTCAAGAATGTCGCCGTGGGGGTGGTGCCGCTCGATGGTGAGGGAAACACCTGGCTGGTGGGTCAGTTTCGTTATCCCCTCGGCCGCTATAGCTGGGAGATTCCGGAAGGCGGTGCGCCCGCGGGGGAGACGCTCGAGCAGGCGGCCGCGCGCGAGCTGCAGGAAGAGGTAGGCCTGGGTGCACGAAGATGGCGCAAGATCTTGGAGATGGATCTTTCCAACTCGGTCACGGATGAACGCGCGGTGATTTTTTTGGCCCAGGACTTGTTCGAGACCCAGGCCGCGCCGGAGGAGACGGAGAAACTGTGCCTGCGCAAGGTGCCCTTCGAAACCTTCTTCGAAGAGGTCTTGGCGGGTGCACATCGCGATAGCCTGACCGTGGCCGCAGCCCTGCGGGTGAAGCTGCTGATGCTGCAAGGCGCGCTTTAGCGAAGAGACGCCCTCGAACGGAACGTCACGTCGGGCGCGGCCGTTCTCGCCGACGGTGGCACCCCATGTGCACGTCCCTCTCCCCAAAAGGGAGGGGCGTCGATGCTATCGAGACTCATGGGAATCAGCGCGCGACCACAGTTGGTGCTTGCGGTGGCGCTGGGGTTTGCGGCAGGTGCGTGTGCGGCGCAGAAGGAAGAGTTCCGCCCGGCCGAAAAGGCCACGGCCATTTCGCCGCAAGGTTATACGGCCGCCGAGTACGATCTGAAGGCGCGCCAAGGGGGCGATCTGGGAGAGGCCAAGGTATGGTCCAATGGTGCCAAACAGGTCGAGGTGAGAGGTGACGATCGCACCGTCGTGCACGTGGGCTTCACCTTCGAGAACAACGGGGACACCCCCTTGAAGCTGCAGCTCGATCGAACCAGAGCGGACGTGGGTTTGAAAAACGAGGGCGGCTCGGTGACGAACCTGCATGCCGCCCAGGTCGAGGGAGACGTTGAAGTGAGCCCCGGCCAGGAGCGTCAGGTGGCGCTTTACTTCGTGCTGCCGCAAAAGGTCGCGCCGAACGACATCAACGCGTTTCGGGTGCGCTGGACGTTGGCCAACGGCACGAAGTACTTCAGCCAAAGTACGCCCTTCGTGGAGAAACCGGAGCCGCGGGGGCCGCGCTACTACTATTCGCCGTTTTACGACCCGTTTTTCCATAACCGCTTCGTGGGCCCCGGGGCGTTCTCGTTTCACGGGTACCCCTATTCCTACCCGTGGTACTTCTGAACACGCGTCACAGACGCCAAGCCACGGCACGTTTGAAGCGCGAGAAGCATCGAAGCGCTATTGATCCCCGTGTCATCCCCTTTGGCCTCTTTCCACCTCGACCTCGAAGGCATCGGCTTCGACCAGGGCGCGTCGGTGCTCTTGCGGCGCGCCTTGTCCCAGCTTCCGCCGGGACGGCCTTTGCGGGTGCGGGGAGGGTCTGCCGGCTTCGGCGACGCACTGCAGGCTTGGGGCCGCGCCCGTGGGCTCGCGGTGCAGCTCGACGCTGACGGACACGCCGAGCTGGCAGGGCAGCCCACGAGCGGCGGCGGTGCTTCCGGTGATGCCCTCACCGACGACGCCGTGTTGGAGACACCACCAAGCACCTGGGGCCTGGCGGCCCGCGGCGCGCGGGTCGAGGGGGGAGGTCCCTCCTTCGATTTTCCTCTGGCGACCAAACAGGAGGTGTGGAGCGACGAGGCGGCCTGCCTTTACCGTCAGGGCGCGTCGGCACAGTGGGATCCCGAAAGCGCCATCCCCTGGCTGACCCCGCGCACCCACCCCGACGAGGTGGAAGACGCGGTGGTGGCGATCATGACGTACTTGGTGGAGAGCGAGACCGCCGCGCTCGTGGTGCCCGCCCGCTTCGCGAGCCAGGTGCACCCCTACTTTCGCGAGGTCATGCAGGTGCTGGCCCTGCAGGCCGCGGACGAGGCCCGACACATGGAGGTGTTCGCCCGCCGGGCCCGGCTTTACGGGTGGCCGCTCGGCACTTCGACCGTGAGCGCACAGCTCTCGCTCAAAACCTTGGTGGAAGAGCCGGATTTTGCGCTTGCCTCGTTTTTGCTCGCGGTGCTGGGCGAGGGCAACCTGCTGGCCCTGCTGCGCTTCCTGGCACTTCATGGTCCCGACGCCGTCTGTCAGCGTGTGGCGCATCTGGCGGCCCAAGACGAAGCGCGCCATGTGGCCTTCGGGCTCTCGCACCTGGGACGGCAGCTCGCCCACGATCCAGGCCTGCAGGAACGGCTTGCCCACGCGGTCGAGCGGCGGCACGAGGCGCTCGCAGAAACCACCCCGCTCGATGAAGGGCTGTTCGATGCGCTGGTGGTGATCGCGGCGGGCTCGGTGTCGCCGCAGGCCATCGCCCACGGCTACGACGCCGTCGTGAGCCTCATCGCAGAGATGGATCGGGGCCGGCGCCTGCGCCTGCGGCGCCTCGGGTTTTCACCCAGGGAGGCCGCCGCCCTGTCGGCGCTGCACACCCGGAACCTGATGTAGCCGTGTGCGCACACGCCTCCGCGGTGCGTGCGTTTTTCTGCCGCCCGGGCTTTCTGTTTCTGCCGATGGCTGTGTCTACCCCTTCAACAAGGAGACACACGAACCATGCGAACCCCCTCGAGCGTAGCTGGCCCTCTTTTGGGCCTCGTCGCGGCCCTTGGCACCACCGCCTGCCCCGGAGCCGGTGACGAAGCCAGCGATTTCCGCAAAGCCATCCCCACCGAGGACACCGTGAAGCTGCAGGTGCCCGGCACCGAGGGCCAGGCCCTGCAAGTGGAGGGTGAAGGCAAAACGTCGCGCTTTTACAAGCTGACCCGCCACATCAGCCGCGACGTCAACGGCGGTGTGTACCTGGTCCTCGCGTTGGTGCGCGCCGTGGTGGCTCACAGGCCAACCTCCCTCGCCGACAACACCGCCACGTGGGGGCCCTTTTCGGACGCGCTCGACCCCATCGCCTGGAAAGTGACCGTCACCCGCACCTCGCCCGAGGCGTACGCGTACACCTTCGAGGGACAGCCCAAGGCAAACCCCGCCGCCCCGTTCGAAACGGTGCTCTCGGGCACGCACCGTCCGCGCCTGGACGCGAACGGCGAGATCGTGGAGGGCTTCGGTGAGGGGAACTTTTTGCTCGATTTCGAGGCCCGCAACCGGCTGCCCCTGCCCGAGCGTGACGTGGGCTCGGCCGCCGTCACCTACGCGCGGCCAGGCCTTGCGAGCCCCGTGCAGATCACCGCTACGTTCGTGAAGGTGCGGGACGAGGAACGGCCAGGGCGCCTCGTGGACGTGGACTACGCCTACACCCGCGAGGTGGGTGGCAGCGGCAAGCTCGTGTTTGCCTGGCGCCCCGATCCGGCCGCGATCACCGACGGCCCGGCTGATCTCTCTGTGACCAGCCTGTGGACCGCCGCGGGTGCAGGCCGCTCCGATGTGGTGGGCACCAAAGGCACGCTCCCCGCAGGCACGCAGGCCACGGCCAGTGAGTGCTGGGACACGAGCTTTGCCAGCGTTTACCTCGCCACCAGCTGGGCGCCCGCGATCAACTACGGCACGCCCGATCTCTGCGCGCTGCCCGCGATGCCCTGAAGCGCTCGCGTCGGGGCCAGGGTTTGACCTTGGCCCCGTAAGGCGCAACCCTGGAGACGCTTTCACCATGCTGCGCGCGATTGCCGGAGGAAAAACCGAGGCCGACCCACGGGAGCCGCTCAGCACCCTCTACGCCAAGTACGGGGGCGCCGTCTTCGGGCGCTGCGTGTATATCCTGAGGGACAATGCGAAGGCAGAGGACGCCATGCAGGATGTGTTTGCCAAGGCGCTCGAGAACTTTGGCGGCTTTCGCGCCGAGGCCTCACCGCTCACGTGGCTCATGCAGATCGCGACCCATCACTGCCTGAACGTGCTGCGCAGCGAACGGGCGGGGTGGAGGGCCCGGTTCCGACGCGAGCAGGTGGCACGCGGTGAAGAGCATGGAGGCCCGCAGGTCTTCGAGGCGCGTGATCTCGTGCGGCGCCTGCTCGGCCGCTTCGACGCCGAGACCCAGGCGGCGGCCATTCACTACCACGTGGACGAAATGACGCTCGAGGAAGTGGCCACGGCGCTCGGCCGCTCGATCCCCACCGTGCGCAAGCGTCTCGATGTTTTTGCGGAAGCCCTCCGCAAGGAGCTGGCGGCGTGACGCCCCGGAGGTTGCCATGACCACCCCGACATCTACAAAGACCGCGGCGATCGGAAGCTTGATGCTACGCCGCTTTCGCGCCGGTGAGCTCGATGGCCCCACCCGCGCCGCGATCGAAAAAGCGCTCACGGAGCGCCCGGAGCTGCGGGTCAAGCTGGAAGCGCTCGATGCCGAGCAGGCCGCGTTCGAGGCCGAGGTGCCGTTCGAACGCTTTGCCGGCGGCGTACGGCGCGCAGCCCGCGATATGCGCCTTGCGACCCGACGCCCCGCCCGCGCGCCCTGGCTGGCCACGGCGGGGCTGGGCATGGCCGCAGCTGCGGTCCTGGCGCTGTGGGCCCGCCCCTCGCCCTCCCCCTCCTCGTCGCCCCCGCGCGCGGGGGATGCAAACCGCCTCAAGGGCGCCGACGACGATGCGCGGGCCGAGGTGCGCGTGGCCCACGCCAACGGAGGCCCCCAGGCGCACGCGGCCAGCGGACAGCTGTTTTCGCTCCGCGCGGGAGATCGCGTACGCATTGGCCTGCGTCCCCGGGTGGACGGGCATGTGGCCGTGCTGAGCGTCGACGAACGAGCCGTCGTGACACCGCTTTATCCGGAGGCCGGAGACGCGCTCGCGGTGGCCTCCTCATCCCAACCGGTGTTCCTGCCCGACAGCCTCAGCTTCGACGGGTCGGGCCGCGAGGTTCTCTACGTTCTCTTCTCGCATCGTGCGTTCACGCTCGAGGAGATCCTCACCACGCTGGCTCGCAGGGAGCAGGGCCAGCCCCTCACGGTCGCAGAGCGGCTTGCCCGCCTGCCCGGCTTCGCGATCTCCCAGTTCCCTTTCGATAAGCCTTGAGCCGTGTCTTCGTCGCGCCCTCCCCTTTGGCCCTGGCTGTGGACCGCCCTCTTCGTGGGGGTGGCCCTTGCCGGGCGCGTGGGGTCCGCGCAGGCCCAAACAGACGTGCGCTTTGGCCTCTTCGTGGGCAATGACCTCGGGGGCCCCGGGACAAGTCCGCTGCTTTACGCCCGCGAAGACGCCCGGCGCATGCGCGACGTGTTGTTGCGGCTCGGGAATCTGCGCGACGAAAACACCATCCTGCTGCTTGGCCAAGACGCCGCGGCGTTTCGCCAGGCCGTGGACGCCCTGGAGCTGCGCCTCCGCGCCGCCGAGGCCCGCCAAGAGCGCACCACGCTCATCGTGTACTACTCTGGCCACGCCAAGGACGGTGAGCTGCGGCTTGGCGCCTCACGCTTGCCCATGGATGAGCTGCGCAGCCGGGTGAGCCGCAGTCACGCCACTTTGAAGCTGGCCGTCGTCGACGCCTGCCACGCGGGCGGCTTCACGCGGACCAAGGGCGCCCGGAAAGCCCCCGCCTTCGAGGTGGAAGCCACGTCGGCGGCCCAGGCCAGCGGCACGGTGCTGCTCACCTCCAGCAGCTTCGACGAAGACGCCCAGGAATCGGATCACATCGGCGGCAGCTACTTTTCTCATCACTTCGTGAGCGGCTTGCAGGGCGCCGCCGATCGCTCGGGTGATGGCAAGGTGACCTTGGCCGAAGCCTATGCGCACGCGTACGCCCGCACCGTGGCCAGCACCGCCGAGAGCGCGGCAGGTCCCCAGCACCCCACCTTCCGCTACGAGCTCGAAGGCAACGGCGACTTCGTGCTGTCCGATTACACGCAACGGCGGGAGGGCCTGCGTTTACCCGCAGCCGCTCCCGCAGGCACCTACTTTTTGGTGGATGACCGCGGGGTGGTTGCCGCCGAGCTCGACAAAGCCGCGAACCAGGAGCGTCGCGTGTCGGTGGCTCCAGGCGTTTACAAGGTCAAGCGACGCCTGGCCGATCGCCTGCGCGTGGGGCAGGTGCGTGTCGTGCCCGGTGAGCTGGCGGTGCTGGACGAAGGGCGGCTTCACGACACGCCCTTTGCGGACGACCCCGTCAAGGGTGTCGCACGAGACCTTCCCGGACACTTTGCGCTCAGCGTGGGGGCCACGAGCCAGGCCTTCTTCGAGAAGCCCACGCGCGAAAGCCTGTTCCCACCGAGCGGCCTTTTGGCCGCCGAGCTGACGATGTCGAACTTTCTTCGCCACGATTGGGTGCTGGGCTTCGACCTTGCCTTGGGCGGCGGGCAAGGAAGCGTCGAGGACGTTGCGGGGGGGCTTTCCTTCGAGACACGCCAGGTGAATCTCGGGGCCAGCCTGTGGGCCGAGTGGCCGTGGCGCGATGGCGATCTCACGCCGTTTTTCGGCGCGCGCATGGCATTTGTCTTCCTCGACCGCCGCTTCGAGGACGAGGGCCTGCCGGCTCAGTTCTTCTCGACCTTTTCACCCGGGCTCGTGGGCGGCCTGCGCTACCGCCTGAGCCGCCACATGGCCCTGCTCGGCCGCGGGCGCGTGCACTATCTTCTCTACAACGTCGACCAAAACCGCTCGCTGGGCTTCGCGGAACTCACCTTGGCACTGGGCTACGATTTTTGATCCTCTCTTTTTGACGGACTCGACTCACGAGGCGACACATGAAGCCGTTCATCTCGAATCTTTTTCCGGGGCGGGGGCCGCTTTACGCCGCTCTCCTGGGCTCGTGCGTGATCGCGTGCGGGGGTACCTACTCGAACGAGGACATCGCCTTTCAATCGGCCGTACCCGCGTCGGAGAGTCTTCAACCCAACGTGGGCGCGCAACTCGTGGAAGGAAGCGCGGAGTACTACCGCCTGACCCACGGCGTGGTCACGAGTTATCGCAAGATCCTGGGTTTCGTCGCTGTCATCCTCGGCGAGGTCCGCCGTGTACCGGCCACCACGCGGGCACCGGGGCAGCGGATCTGGGGCCCTTTCGCCGACGAGGAGGATCCCCGCTTCGTGCACCGGGTGGTCATGCGCAAACTGCCTGCGGGCACGGACGCCACGACGGCGCCTGACGAGCGCTTCACTTACAGCATCGAGACGGCGCCGGGGGGCACACCTGCCGTGAGCGACGCCTGGGCCCAAGTGGTCACCGGGTGGTTCGATCCTGCCCGGGGCGTGAGCCAAGGACGAGGCCAGGTGATCTTCGACGTCGACTCGCTGCGCACGCGGCGCTACAGGCTGGGCGCCGACGTCGAGACGCTGCGGGTGATCACGCTCGACTACGACATCGAAGCGGACGCGCGCACGCTCATCGTTCATCAGGAGAACCTGGCCAGTGCCAGCTCCCGCTCCGCGGATCTTGCGTACCGTGAAACCGCGGACGGTGCGGCCACGACCCACTTCACGGTCACCGGCACCGGGGCCGCCGCCGTGGAAGCCTTCGATGTGGTGAGCGCCTGGCGCGCCGACGGCGCGGGCCGGGCCGATGTGCTGGTCAGCCGCGGCGGCGCCTTGGGGCTCTCGGCCACTGATTGCTGGGATGGCCTCACGCAGCCGACCTACGTGCGCCGAGACTGGGACGTTGGCAAGAACACCGGCGATCCTGCGACCTGCGTGCTTCCCGCCCTACGCTAGACGCCACGCCAGGGCAGGCACACCGTCCTGCGGCGTCAACGCCCCCAGCGAATCCAATTGCCGCGCGCCCAGCCGTCGTTCGCATCTCGAAAGGCGCCCACGAAGGCCGCCTGGGGATCGAAGAAACCATCGTCCGGGGGTGTTGCGGCGTTCTGCACGAGCGCGGCGCCGGGATAAGGACGGGGCGCATTGCCATCGAAGCAGTCCACCAGCGCGGGGTCCATCATCAGATTCCTGCGCGAGGCTGCGAGCACGTACGCCTGTTCGTCGAGGCCTCCGTCGTCGTCGGCAAGGACCCCGCTGCCGCCGGTGACCTCCGCGTAGGCAAGATTCTCGAGGAGGTTTCCATGAAAGATCGAATGGGTGATCTCCACCTCGGTCGTGGCGTCCCGCAGATCCAGGCCGGCCTCGAAGCCCGACACGATCAGGTTGCGGAACGTCCCGAGCGTCGAGCGCCGCAGCAACATGCCGTATTGCTGTTTATCGAGCTCGAGGTTCTTCCCACACAGCGTGGCGTTGAAGACGGTGGGGTTCGAGCGGGGCTCGTTCAGGCTGCCCGTGGGATCATTGTCACCCTCGAAGCCGTTCGTCTCGTCTGCCACCTCGGGATCTTGCTGCAGGAACAGGAACTGAAGCCGCCCCTGATAGCCGTTGTCCCAGTCGAAGCCGTCGTCGCCATTGTTCTGGCACACCAGGTGTTTCGCCGAAACCGTTCCGCCGAAAAACTCGAAGCAATCATCCGTGGTGGCCCGCACCTGGATGAAATCGAGCACTGTGCCGCTGCCCACCCCCCCCAGCGTGAGCCCGTTGATCTCGTTGTTGGGCCCAAGCTTGCTGCCGCTGTATTCGATGCGCACGTACTTGAGCGCGCCGCTGCC
This sequence comes from Myxococcales bacterium, assembly GCA_022184915.1. Classification (NCBI taxonomy): domain Bacteria; kingdom Pseudomonadati; phylum Myxococcota; class Myxococcia; order Myxococcales; species Myxococcales bacterium. The sequence continues at coordinate 12,305 of JAGTJU010000009.1, forward strand.
GTCGCTGGGATCGGCCCCTCCAAACTCGCCGCCCTTGAGCAGCCCCTCGATCTGAGGCCGCGGCGCCCCCGCGGCACCATTGACGGGTGCGCGGCCGAGCAAGATGACGCCACCCCAGTCACCCGGCTGCCGGGCCGACTCGGGCACCGCGCTCGTGAACACGATCGGCTCGTCGGCCGTGCCCACGGCCAAGAGCTTGCCGCCGGGCTGCACCACCAACGTTCCCGTCGAGGCCTTGTCGCCCCGCACGGTCGTGCCTTTCTGGATGGTCAACACCACACCCGGGGTCACGAACACGGTGCCCACGAGCAGGTAGTCGCGGTCGCAGGAAAGCGTGGCGCTCGTGGTGATCTCGCCCTCGATCGTTACGAGAGGTTTGTTGGCCGCGAGGCAGTTCGCGCTCGCGGGTGGCGCCGCCGCATCGGACATACCGGCATCCGGGGCGCCCATCTCACCTCCGCTGACCGGGATCGTTCCCGGACCCGGGCCTGGTGGCATGCTACGCGCGACACAGAGCTGCTCGCGCGTGTCACACACGGTACCGGCGAAGGCGGCGCAGTCCGCGTCCGTGCGGCACTGTGAGCGGGAGGTGTCGAGGAGCAGCGTGCAAGCGCCCACACAAAAGACGAGGGCTGCCAAACCGAAGAGGCGGCTCATCAGAAGCCTCCCTGCAGCGAGAAGCCACGTTGGTGAAAGGACAAGGTGGGCCGATGACGGGACTCTGCGCGCCGGGCTCTTTCGGGCGTGTCTCCCGTAGAGGCCACGATGGCCACCAACGCGGAGACAACCGCTCCCACGAGCAGCCCATCGGCCACCAAAGACAGCGTCTTCGTTTGGCTCTCCTTGTCGTCGAGCGCGCTTGGCGAGGCAGGGTAACGCGCGCGCAGATCGGCCAAGTCTTCACTCGAGCGATAGGCCAGCGCCCCCGTGGTGGCGGCGCCCGCAAGCAGCACGCCACTGAGTCCCCAGGCGACCCACGCGCCCGTCGACAAGCCCTGGGTGCCCGGGGAAGGCGTAGCACCGGCGGTGGGCACCGCTTCCGCGGCTGAGGCGGCACCCGGGCGGGGGGACTCGGAAGCGAAGCGGGCCACGAGGCGTGCGCCTCCCGTGGCATCGAACACACGCGTCGAGCTCCGCCCGTTGCGGGCGTTCAACGTCACCTTGACCCGCCCCACGTTCACCGTTACGGGGGCGGCCAGCGGCAACGTGCCCACGAGTACGTCGTTGACGAGCACCTCCGCACCCGGCGCCGCCCCCGTCACCTCGAGTAGGGCCACGCGCTTTTCGAGCTTGGCGATCTCGGCCTGCACCTGAGCGCGCCGCTCGGGCGTGACGTTGTCATCTCCTGCGCTTGCGTAGGCGCGAAAGTGTCCAAGAGCCGTTGCGTAGTCCTGCGTCTCGAAAGCCACTTGGCCGAGATTGAAGAGCAGTTGGGGACGCGGGGCCAGCTCGTAAGCTCGGGAGAACTCGACGTAGGCCGCGTTCGGATTGCCCTCCTCGTAGAGTTCCACGCCGCGACGAAAGTGCCGCTGCGCTTGCCCGGTGCGGTCCTCGTCGGCCGCGGCGGCGCGCGCGGGGAGGCATGGAAAGCTCGTGGCGGTGGCCACCGCGAGGGCCAGGGCCAGGGTACGCAAGGATCGGTTGGTCATGGGCTGTCGTAGGGATTGGTGACGTCGATCGCGCGTTGTTTGGCGACGCGAACGCGCGGTCGAAGTTCAACCTCGAAGGGGTCCGAAGCCACGGCCTTCGAGGGAGGTGCTTCGGTGGGTGGTGCCCCGGTGCGGTTGGAGTCTTGCGGCAGGGCTCCGCCGCGGGAGGATTCACCGGGCTCCCGCACCTGCCGCGGTTCGTGCCGGCGCGGGGGCTTCGGGCGCGGATCGGGCTCCGGCGGGACAGCGGCCACGGGGGCCGTCTCTTCGCGCGGAGGATCTGCGGCCACGGGGGTCTGCGGCGAAGCCGGATCGTCGGAGGCCGCCGCAAACTCGCGCTCGGGGGCAGAGGGAGGCGTGACGGTCTCGGGCTTCGGCAGCACCTGCTCGCTTGGCCCCCCCGCGCCCGGCTCCGGGGCCCTCGCGAGGTACGTGGCGCCCAGCCCCGCACCGACGCCGCACACCGAGAACGCCAGCACCGCCGCACCCAAGCGCGCACGGCTCGCGCGGCGTGTCCTCGCGGCGGGCGCGGGTTCCAGAGGAATCGGCAGCAGCGACGACACCGTGGCGCGAAAGTCTTGCTCGGCGGCGGCGACCAGCGCGGCGCTCGGGCGCAAACCGCTCTCGATGAGCGCGCGCATCTCGTCGCGCTCCTTGACGAAGGCGTCGGCCACGACGTTGGCAAGGCGCCGCGTGTGCGACATCTCTGCGTTGAGGAGCACCGACTCAAGCGCGTTCGCGAAGGCCGCAGCGCTTTCGTACCGCCCTTCCGGGGCCAGGGACAGCGCGCGCGCGCAGACGCGCAGGAGCTCGGGTGAAGCCTCCGCGCCGCTTGGGGGCGGCAGCGGAACGCCGGATGCCAGTGTACGCACGATCTCGGCCTCGGACCTGCCGTGCCACAGACGCCGGCCGCTGATCGCCTCCCACAACATCACGCCCACGGAGAAGATATCGGCGCGCCGGTCGATCGCCCGCCCGGTCACCTGCTCGGGGGCCATGTACCCCAGGCGCCCCTTGAGCACGCCCGGGCGCGTGGCGTGGCCCGCAGCCAAGGATTTGGCGATCCCGAAATCGAGAAGCTTCACGGCGCCTTCGTAGGTCACGAAGACGTTGTGCGGGCTCACATCCCTGTGGACCACCCCCAAAGGCTTTCCATCGTAGCTCCTCAGGGTGTGCGCGTATTCGAGCGCGTCCAGCACTTGAAGCAGAACGCGCAGCCTCAGATCGAGCGGCAGCGTGCCCAGCACGAAGCAGCGGTTCAGCACCGCGTTGAACGGCTGCCCTTCCAGGAACTCCATCGCGATGAAGAGCTGGTCGTCCATGGTGCCGACCTCGAAGGTGTGCACCACGTTAGGGTGGTTGAGACGAAGAGCCAGGCGGGCTTCGTCAAGGAACATACTGACGAAGTCGGGCTCCCGGAGCAGGTCCTTCCATACCCGCTTCAAGGCCACCAGCTTCACGCAGTCGGCAGGCCCCGTGGTCTTCGCCAAAAACAGCTCCGCCATGCCCCCACGCCCGATCGGCGCGAGCAGCTCGTACTTGTGGGCCAGGCGCGGCGCCTGGGCAGGCATCTGTGAGGAAGAGGCGTTCATGGCGCACCACGCACGTCCGGCTCACCCTGGCACACCTCTCGCTACAGCACTGTGAACGTTCGGTGACAGCGCACGCGTTCTCCTTTGAACCACGGGCCACGGCATCGAAGACGAACGGTAACCCTTTGCGGGTTCGTGCGTATCCGGGAGTCAGGCGGCCCGACATGATACGTGTGAACCCCTTGCTTTTTTGTGCGATCGTCGCCTCGTGCGCGTCCAGCGACGAGGATTTGACCGACAACGCGGACGCCCGCCCCGCGGAGAGGCCCACTGAGATGGGGGGCCCGGGTGTGGACGCGGCTCCCGCCATGACCGGCACGGAGCCCCCGGAGGGCGGGCTGCCCCAGGCGCCCATCGACGCAAGCCCTGCTCCGGATGGAGCCAAGCCCCCCACCCCGGGCGCCCAGACCGTTCCCTCCGAAAAAGCCGCGCTCATCGCTTACCTGCAATCAGGCGCCTACGAGACGCTACCGGCTGAACCTGCGGCGCACCCCTCCACAGGGCCCCACTTTGGTCTGGTCCGCACCTTCTTCAACCAGGCCCTCGCCGACTCCCTGGCCCAAGGCAACAGCGTTCATCCGGTCGGTGCGGCAGCGGTCAAGGAGCTCTTCAGGCAAGGCAGCACCGTGCGCGGCTGGGCGGTGATGGTCAAGGTCGCGGAGGGCTCCGGCGGCGGCAGCTGGTACTGGTACGAAGGCATCGATGGCACCGAGTTCGCCGCGAGCACAGGCGCAGGGCTTTGCACGGGCTGCCACGGCGCCGGTCGAGACTTCGTCCTGACCCCGCCCCTCTAAAGAAGAACCGGTAAAGGCTCCCTGCGCGCCCTACTCAGCCCACCAGATCGAGGCTTTGGTAGGAGAAGTCCGAAGCGATCGTGGTCCCCCAGACCTTGTCTCCTCCTTCGTGATCCGAAGGACCAAAGTCGATGGAGGTCCCTATCCCCAGATCGAGTTGCTTGATGCCTTCGAGAACATCCACCAACTCTTCGCGCTCGAACGCCTGGCAGCGCGCGAGCGCCTCCACCATCAAACAGCCAACGATGTAGCCCTCGAGGCTCACGAAGGAAGGCGTTTCTTCAGGAAAAAAGCGTGCGAGCGTTTCGCGATACTTGATCACGCCCGTGGCTTCGGCGAGCGGATGGGGCACCACCTGCGTTACGATCGCCTCCTTCGGCGCCGGGCCCAGGCCTCGTAGCTCCTCGGCAAGCGCCTCACTGCCAACGAAGGAGACGTTGCCGTAGAGTTTCTCCTGCTGCTTGTGCCGAAGACCATCGATGAAGCGTGCGGCGGCCTGATATGTCGCAATCATGACCACCGCCTCGATCTCACGCCCCCGCGCGGCGATGACCTCGATAGCCTGACTCACATCCAGGCTGTTGCGTTCGTACCCAACCCGCAGCAAGCGATCGGAGTCAGCGAACTCGTGCTTACGCAGCTGATGCACGACCCCCGCCATGCCGGCGTCACCAAAGCTATCGGCTTGCGCAAACACCGCGATCTTTTCGGGGGCGATGCGCCGAACCCCCACGAAGTGATCGATCATCGCCGCAGTTTCCTGTGCGTAGCTCGCGCGGTAGTTGAACACATAGCGGTCCGGGGGCGTTTTGCGGAGCACGGGCGCGCCCGACAAAGCGCCCACCAGGGGCGTTCGCCGTTCGAGACACAGCGGCAAGGCGGCCGCGGCCGTGGGTGTCCCCACGTTGCCCACGACGGCGAGGACCTTTGCGCCATCGAGGAGCTTGCCCATGTTCTGCTGGGTCCGCGTGGGCTCATAGCCGTCGTCGAGCGCCAGGAGCTGAAGGGGAAAAGGTAGTTCTGCCGCCGCCTCTGCAGCGAAGAGCCGCGCTTGCAAACCGGTGTGCATGGCCCGCCCGAGGTATTGTGAGGGCCCCGAAAAGGCAGCGCTCATTCCCAAGCGCACGGGCTTGCGGCGCGCGATCCCCAGCTTCACGCCGATGCCAAAGCCCACGGCGGCCAAGGCCCCCGCACCTCCGCCGAGCAGCAACTTCCGGCGGGCGGACCACACGGGGCGCCGGCTTGGGCCTGGCCCCGCGATCGAGAGGGGCACCTCGACGCCCGTCAGCAAGATCCCCGAGCGGGGCTGAATCTCGAGCCCTGGGGGCGCAACGCCACTCGTTCCGTTCCCATCCGCGGCGAACGACGGCGTTGGAAGCAGCGACGTGGGAGGTAGCGCCGGCAGGGGCTGGGAAGGCGCTGACCCCGTCGGCAGGACGGTCGTGCCCGTGGCGGTGCGGGCAGGCGCCCCCGTCCCTGTGGGCAAAACGGTGGTCGCGGGAACGCCGGCGCCCCTTGGCGGGAGCCCGGGGCCCGTGGAAGGCAGGCCCGTGGGCAAAACCGCCGTGCGCCCCGGAGGTGGCGCGCTGGCCGCAGCTTGGGTCAGCGCTTGCCAAAGCTCCGCCACCGATTGGAACCTCTGCCGTGGGTCGGTGGCCAAGGCGCGGAAGATCACGTCTTGCAAGGGTCCCGGCGCACTCTCGGGTCCGGCGGGCAGGGGCTCGGGACCTGCGCTGAGCTGCCGCGCCATGATGGACTGGGCCGTCGTGCCTCCGAAAGGATCGCGCCCGGCCAGCATGAAGTAAAAGATCGCGGCAAGGCCGTAAATGTCGGAGCGCGCGTCGGGTTCGGAGCTGGCCGTAATCTGCTCCGGCGCGGCATAGCCGGGTGTGCCCAACATGAAGCCATCCCGCGTGATGTGCGTGTCCATGGTGACATGGCGGGCAAGACCGAAGTCCAGCACCTTCACGTTCATGCCCCGACCAGCACGCTTCTCGAGGAAGACGTTTGCCGGCTTGAGATCCCGGTGAATGAGCCCGGCGCGGTGGGCCTCCCCCACGCCGGCACAGATGTGCTTGAAGACTTGCAGCGCCGTGGCCTGTGGTAGGCCCCGACCTGCACTGACCAACTCGTTGAGCGGCGCCCCCTCGAGCAGCTCCATCACGAGAAAGAACACGCCGCCCTCCGTGTTCCCGGCGTCGTAGACCAGCACGACGTTCGGATGGTTGAGCTGACTCAACACCCGGGCCTCCCGGAAAAAGCGGGTGACCAAGCTCGGATCGCGTTCCAGGCCTGGCAAAAGCGTTTTAATCGCCACGCGCCGTCCCAAGGCCAGCTGCGTGCCCTGGTAGACCACACCGAAGCCCCCTTCGCCGATCTTCCGGTCCACCCGGTACATGCCCTTGAGGGTCGTGCCCTCCAGGCTCACCGGCTGGGTCCGCTCGATGAGGGTCACGCCGTCGGTGGGGCACGTGGGGCCCTGGCCTTCTTGGCCGCAGAGAGGACAGAACTTCATTCCGCTTCCAGCTTTGCCTTCGCCTGACGCCCGCCTCGCGCGGGCCCCCGTCAGTCTTCGGCGGAATGCCGGCAGCCCTTGACGGCCCGGGTCCAGGGCCCGACTTCCTTGCGGAAGGACCGGGCGGACTTGCGCCCCGTGTCAGAGAATGGTGTTTTTTCGATCCCCCGTGAGCTCTTTGCGGTCGCAAAATCACTTGAGGCTTTCATGCGAACCATAACAAGAACCATCCCCTTCACTGCCCTGGCGGTTGCGACGACCAGCGGTGTCCTCCCGCTCCTTGCCAAGGACGCACGGGCATGTTCCATCGCGGCCTGCGAGGGCGCGCTGCTTTCAGCCCCAGAGCTCGAGATGCCATCCGATCAGATCCGCTTCAGTGTCAAGGCGAGCTCGTCGTTGGCGGTGGTCTCGGACGCTTCCCCCGAACCCTTGCCGCTCGTCCGCCTGCGCTCCGAGATGTGGAACGGCGTCGAGCGGGACGTGCTCGGGCCCGCGAGCCCGATCGCACCCGGCACGAGGCTCTCGGTCACCACAAAGCTGGGGTGTGCGACCAACGACGCGAAGGTGAACATCCAGGTGACACCGGCAGCAAGCATCCCAACTGTGGTGGGTCACCTGGCCTTCGGAGGCATCACCGAGCACGCCGAGCTCGGTTTTCGTCTCGCTTTTTCCCGCATGTCTGACGCGCCTTGGATGCTGCCCCTCGGCAAATCCACCTTCCAGGGCACGTTGACAAAGTCCAACGGCGCCCTCGCGCCGTTCGTGCTCAGGGAGATCGACCTCTCCGGGATCACCCTCTGCAAAGAGGAAGCCGCTGATTCGTGTCTTGGTGTGCAATCCTTCCCCGAAGGCAAGGTGACGCTGCGATGGTCACATCACATCTACGGCGTGGCCGAAGACGCGCAACCGCGTGACACGACCCTCGAGCTCGTGACGACCTGCGCGGACGGGCGTCCCAGCTCGATCCTCTTCGACGGCCAGCTGGTGTGGCAAGCGCCGGGCAGCCCAGAAGCAGACGCGGGGGTGGACCCGCCCATCGTGCCCCCGGACGCCGGCACGCCCAACGATCCCGGCACGCCCACCGACACTTCGCCGCCCTCGCCCGACGCCGGCATACCCACCGCGCCGGATGCTTCCTCGGCCGATGACTTCATCGAGATGGACGAAGGCGGATGGTCGTGTCGTATCGCCGGGTCTCGCGACACGGAGGGACCGCTGTGGCTCGCGCTCCTGGGTGCGCTTGGCTGGGTTGCGCGCCGAAAGCGCCGCCAAGGGACCGGGCCCACGCTTCGCTAAGGACCATGAAACGCTTGTCACGCGGTCGGTCTCGCGATTCCGAGGACGCGGGCGTCGGAGGCACCCTCGAGGCAGGCCTTCGTGCGTCCGGGCCCGCGGCATTCGCCGCCCGGACCGAGGCTCTGTATGCACGATATTCCGGCTACGTGGCCACGGTCATTTATCGCATCTGGGGAACCCAGCGCGATCTCGAGGATGCGGTCCACGACGTGTTCGTCGAATCGTTTCGGGCTCTGAACCGCAGCGGGGAGCCCGAAAATGAGAAGGCGTGGATACGCACGATCACGGTCCGCCTGGCGCTTGCCGAGGCCAAGCGACGGCGCCGCGCACCGCACCCTCTGGACGAAACGATGTTACCCTTTCACCTTCCCTCGCTCGGCGGACAACAAGACAAGCTCGTGGACCTCTGGCGAAGGCTGCGCGCTCTGTCGCCAGACGTCCGTGCGGCCTGGGCCCTGGCCGTGATTGACGGTGTCGAGCTTCTCGACGCCGCCCGGCTCTGCGGATGTTCACTCGCCACCGTCAAGCGTCGCGTCCTGGCCGCCAACGCGGCGCTGGGGGATTTGTTCGATGTTTAAACCCGAAGACCTGCGCGACACCGATCACGAAGGCACAAAACCTCCCTATTGGGACAACGTGCGCGCGGAGCGCACGCGGTTTCGTTTGCGACAAAGTCTCGCAGCAGAGCTGCGTGCCCCGCACGCTACGTCGGCCCCACCCGCACGCCTGTGGTTGGCATCGGTGCGCCTGCGGCGCATCACGCTCGGGAGCCTGGCGGCGGCCTGCGTGGCCTTCTCCGTGTGGCTCTCCTCGGTTGAGCTTGCCCCCCCACCCCACGAACACAACTTTTCCGAACCTTCGCACAAAGCGGCACCCCTCGAAGCGCCTCGCCCTCCACGTGCACCCGAGGCCAGCGAAGCACGTGAAGCGTCCCGCAACGAGCTTCGGGAGTTGAGGCTTGGGGCAAGCACGGTCTCCGCCGCTGCCGACGCCCGGTTCGCCGTGGGCAAGGGCAACGACGGGCTCGAACTGTCGTCCGGAAGGCTCTTGGTGCAGGCCGATCGCGCGCCGTCGGGGCTGCGGATCACAGTTCATCACTGGGAAGTGATCGTGCTGGGGGCCGCGTACGTGACGGCAAATGCCAAAGGTGTGACCGTCGAGGTGCTCAAGGGCGTCGCGAAGTACACGGCCAAGGGATCCCATGGACCCTGGACGGTGATTGCCTTTGCCGAAGCCCCCTTCGTGCTGCCGAAACCAGGCTTCCTCGATCTCTGGCTGGAAGCCAAGCGCTTCGCAAGCGCAGGATTGTGGGAGAAGGCCCGCTCTCGCCTCGACGAGGCCAGACAGGTGGCCCCCAACGATCACACACGCGCGGCCATCAACTTCGAGGAAGCTCAAACGTGGCTGAGGTCAGGAGAGCCGAACAAAGCGCGCGCGGCCTTGCGCGCAGCGCTCGTCGACGATCCTGATGGCCCCGTAGCTCCCCGTGCCTTGGAGCTCTTGAATCACCTGGAACGCACCCCGTGAGAGGTCTGCGCGCGAAACTAACGTACGGGCTTGGATGGCTTCTGATCGTCAGTGTATCGCGAGCGGCGGTGGCGGATGAAGTCAGCGGCATACTTTCAGAGCAAGGATGTCCCATGGGTCTCAGTGCGGCGCTTCGCAGAGCGCTCGATCTGAAGAACGCTCCTTCTGCGCCCTTCATCGAACTATCCTGCGGGACCGGAGACACACTCATCAGGGTGTGCGCGCAGGGCGCGTGCGTGAACACCAAGACTCATCCTGTCAAGCAGCCGGCCGACGCGAGCTGGCTGGCCGTCGTCGTGGAGCCCACGCTCGAACGCCTCCGTCGCAAAGCACGACCTCAAAACCAGAGCACGGCCATCACTCAAGATGTCGGGAACGAGCCGCGCGCGCCCTTGGCTCCGGTCGTAGAGCCCCTCCGCGATGACCAGCCGATGGCACGGGGACCGGAGGCCGAAACGTCGCCTCCCCCTCTTCGTCCCCCGCCGGACACCTCCACGGGAGCCCGCGCACCGCTGTCCACCGCCCCCGCGCTCATCCCGATCGCGCCGCGCCCGTCGTCCACGCCTGCAGTGAAGGCCCCCGCCGCACGCGCCTCGACGATCCTGCCCACGAAACCCCCGCGGCGTACCTTGTCGCTGGGCGGAGGTCTCGAAAACGCGTTGCGAGACACCTGGGCCTGGTCGACTCACTTGCGCACGACGTGGAATTTCGGATCGTGGGAATCGGCGTTGAGCACAGCCTATGTGCACGCCTTCCGTCGTACGAGCACCGGCGAGCTCTCCCTCGACGGGGTTCGGCTTGCCCCCTACTTGGGCCTGGGAACCTCCCCGAGGCCCGCCTGGCGGCTCGACCTGGGCGTGGCACCTCGAGTGACGTGGATTCACCTCGAGGGCCATCGGCGGAACCAAGGCGCCAACGTAGGGGACGAAGAGGACGCCTCTGCGCTCGTGATCGAGACCCAGCTCGAAGGGGGGGCACGATACTGCCTCACGAAGGTTCGCGGCTTGTGTTTGTCCGCAAGGACAGCCCTCGCGCGTACCCACAAGGCAATCGACGCGCGTAGGGCAGGCACGTCAGTCCTGACGTCGAACAGAATGTTCTGGGGCATACATCTCGGAATCGGGATCGCTTTCTAAGGGGCTCAAGCAGCCTCATGAGCGTGACGAAGCTCCGTGACGTATTCGAGCTTCAGTGCTTCACGTGGTCGAGAAAGACCCGCGTGCGAGCAGCCTCGCTCCTCAGGGCCCCAGGGGGACGCTTGTCGTTCTTCAGGGAACGCGTTCCACTTGCACGCGCCGTAGCTCCATCAGGCTTTCCCCTGTGAGGCTTACCGCCTCGACGGTCAGCTCGGAAATTCCCTGCTTGGCTTCGAGCTCGCCGAAGGGCTCGACGTGCCACTCCTTGCCCGCGGACGTGCAGCCCGATAGGACCGCTTCCGTACTTGCCCCGCCCAGACGGATGCGCACCTTCGACCCGTTGCTACGGCTCGTACAGCGGAGCTCGAGTCCGAGACGCAAGCGGGTGTCGTCCTTGACGTCGACGCGCCAGGTGGCTTTTCCATCCACCGTCGTCCAGCGCGCAATCCAATCCCGGTGCACGCCGAGGGAGCGGTAGAGGGGCGGATCTTCTCGGTACTGGAAGGCCAGGTTGGTGAGCTTCGCAGGGTGAGCACGCAGATAGGTGGGGTTTTCTTCGACATATCCGACGGGGATCGGAGGCTTGGCGGGGCGTACACCGCGCACCGCAGACCACCAGGCCACGAACTCGCCCTCGAGCTGCGCCACCGTGACGGCATTGCCTTTTGCCAGGTCCGCTTTTTCCCCGGGATCGCCCGCGAGATCGAAGAGCTGAAGCTTGTCCTTGTTCTGCACAAGCTTGGTGGAGCCCGAGAGGATCGAGCCCCCGGGGAACGCGGCCATGGGGTCCACCGGGGTCTCACCCGGGTAGTGCATGAACAACTTACGGGACGCAAAGGCCGTGCTCTCGGCGCCTTGCAAAAGCGGGCGCAAGCTGCGCCCATCGATCGGGAGCGCGCGAGGAAGCTTTGCCCCCGCAAAATCGGCGATGGTGGGGAGCATGTCGATGTGAGCCGTGTTCACGTGGACCTCGGCTTTCGCAGGCACGTGCCCGGGCAGGCGCATCACCAGCGGAACGCGAACGCCCCCTTCGAGCACGTCGTACTTCCACCCGGCAAGCCCGCAGTTCGGACGCTGGGGTTCGGACTTGACCGGCAGGCCACCGTTGTCGCTGGTGAAGATCACCAGGGTCTTTTCGTCGAGGCCCAGCTCCGCGACACGGGCAAGCAGGCGGCCGATGTTCTCGTCCATCGACTCGACCATTCCGTACAGCTTCGCCGTTTGCGCGGGCTCACTGTCTCGGCCCGCAAGGAAGGACTCGGGCACCTCGAGCGGCGAGTGGGGGGCGTTGTACGGCAGGTAAAGAAAGAAGGGCGTATGGGCATTGCGCTCCACGAAGGCGATCGCTTCATCCGTCAGGATGTCCGTCAAGTAGCCCTTGGTCGTCTCCTCCTTGCCGTTGCGCTCCATCACGGGATTGAAGTACCCGCTGGATCCGTCGCGGAATCCGAAGAATTCGTCGAAGCCCTGCGCGTGCGGGACCAGCGGGTAGTTTTCGCCCAGGTGCCACTTGCCGACGAGCGCCGTGCGGTAGCCCTCCGCTTGCAGCAACTCGGCCACCGTGACCTCGTCGGCGGCCATGTATTCATTGCCGGTGACGACCCCGAACACACCCGTCCGTTGGTGATGGCGCCCGGTCAACAGGCTGGCGCGCGTGGGTGAACACACGGGCGACACGTGAAAGCTGGTGAACAGCGTGCCCTCGCGCACCAGCTTGTCGATGTGAGGCGTCTTGACGCGGGGGTTGCCCGAAAATCCGAAGTCACCACAGCCCTGATCGTCTGCGAGGATGAAGATGATGTTCAGGCGGCCGGGGCCACGGGCCTGCCCCGCGACGCCGTCGACGGGCGGGGGGGGCCGGGACGGGTGCGCACAGACGGCGAGTGCGGTCACGAGGCCCGCGATCCATGAGTGCCGAGCCCAGGTGACAATCGACATCGTAAGCGCAAGAATGAGGGTCAAAGACCTCGGGGCACCTGACGAACGATCATCATTCGACTGTCCCACTTTAAGGCGGCGCCCCCCCGGCTACAAGAGTGCGCAATCGAAGGCGATATACCCACACGTAGGCGCCAACACACGAGTTCGTCTCTGTATAATGACTTCCTTGCGACGCGCGCAGCCACGTTCTCGCCTTGCCGTTTTCGTCGTGGCCCTGACTTTTGGGGGGGCACTCTCGCAGGAGCGCGCGTGGGCGGCGCCAAGGTCGGTGCGTGGGACCTGGAACGACTGGTACGACGTGACGGCGCTCGCGCAAACAACCGACGGCTTCGTGTACCTCGCGTCGGAGTCGGGGCTCGCGCGCTTCGACGGCGTGCGCTTCGTGAACCTCAGCCGCAACGGCAACGCCGCGCTGGCCGGACAACGGGCGCGTGCGCTTCTGGCCACACCGGACGGCGCGCTCCTCGTGGGGCTCGCGGGCGGTGCCGGGGTGCTGCGGCTGCAGGGGGATTCCGTGGACGTGTGGGCCGGGCCCGAGCGCCTCGGGGGCCTGTCCGTCGACCGGTTGGCGGCCGATGGCCAGGGGGGCCTATGGCTCGGCACCAACGAGGGCTTGCGCCGCCTGCGCGGCCCGCGCGTGGAGGTGCCTTCCCAGGGCCCGAAGGGGCAGATCTTGTCCCTGGCCGTCGACGCCGCTGGCCACGCGTGGGCCGGCGTCATCGATGGCCTCTGGCGCGTGACCGAAGCGGGCGCCACGGAGGTGGCGCATGGCCGCGACGTGCGCGCGCTGGTCGCGCAAGGGCGTAGCATCTGGGCCTCCGTAGGGGACGACGTATACCGCTTGGAAGGGAACGACCTCGCCCTGCCCCCCTCGCCGCTCTTCACGACGCCGCTGCGGCAAGCCGCGGTCTTGGGGCTGGATCCTCTAGGACATGTGATCGTCGGTGGAAACCGCACCCTGTCCGTGTTCATCGACGGCGCGCTCGAGCCGCTGGCATCGCCTGCGCGCGCGGCGGACTCGGCCCGTGCGCTGCTGACCGCGCAAGATGGCGCGGTGGTGGTGGCATCGGATGGTGGTGAGGTGCGCTTGCTCGGGCCCGCCCTCGTGGAGACCTTGGCTGCGGGCCGTGCGGGTGAGCCCAACGTGGTCTTTTCCGCCCTCGAAACGGAGGATGGGTTGTGGGTGGCCAGTGCACAAGGGCTGCTCTTGCAGAGGCCCGGCGGCGCCTTGACCCCCGTTCCCTTGCGCAGTCACTGTCCGCGTTCGCTGGCGCGTACGCAGGACGGTCGCCTGTGGCTCGGGACCTGTGACGAGGGGCTGTTTTCGTGGAACGGCCACAGCTGGCAAAACGAAGATGTCGGCGAGTCGCACCTGCATCTCATCATGCCCGCGCATGAAGGGGGCCTGTGGGTGACCCTCCGCCGAGGCGGGCTCTTGCACGTCGAGGGGAAGAACGTGCGCAGGATCTCCGGAGATGCCCCACCCTGCCCCGAGGAAAGTCGCTCGGCCTGTCTGTCCACCTTCCACGCGTTGGCGGAGCTGCCTGCGGGCGTGTTCGCAGGCTCGCGCCGGGGCTTGTTCCGCGTGGAAGGAACGCGGCTTTTGCCCGTCCCCCTCGGCCGTCCCGTCGAGGTGCTCAGCCTTTTGCCCGACCGCGAGGGCGGCCTGTGGATGGGCACGTGGGGCCATGGCCTGTTGCGCTGGCGCAACGGACACCTGCAGGGCGTCGCGGCCAGCGCCGGCTTGGGAAGCGAGCGGGTGCACACGCTCGGCGAAGAGGGCACGGCGCGCCTGTGGTTCACCTCCGAGCGGGGCGTCGCACGCCTCGAGCACGCCGCGCTCGACGCGCTCTTTTCTGGGCGTACGTCGTATGTCCAGGCGCTCACCTTTGACGAGCGCGACGGCATGCTCACGCCGCGCACCTCGTTCGGCCATCAGCCAAGGCTGATCTTCGACCAAGAGGGCGCCCTGTTGGTGCCGTCGGCCGACGGCTTGATTCGCGTTCCACCGATGGCCCCCTCACCCTTCAAAGTAGAAAGACCTGCGCTGCGTTTCGAGCATGTCGAGGTCAACGACACCGTGGCCGTGATCCCCGCGGGGCGCACGCTCGAGCGGCCCTCCGGGGCCGGTAACCTGACGGTGCGGTTCACCGCGCCGGTGCTTGCGTTTCCTCATCGCGCGCGCTTCCGCTATCGCTTGGAGGGACACGATCACGACTGGGTCCTGGCGGGGCCCGAACGCACCGCCCGGTACGCGGGCTTATCCCCGGGCACTTACGCGTTCCGGGTCACCTACGAAATGGCAGAGTCGCCTGCGCCGGCACGAGAGCTTTCGCTCTTGCTCACACTGCGCGCCTGGCACCAACGTATCGAGCTCTACGTGGGAGGCGCGGTGGCTAGTCTCGTGCTAGCGCTTGCGTTTCAGCGGCTCAGGCTGCGCCAACAACGCACGCGCTTCGAGCTCATCCTCGATGAGCGCAACCGCATCGCCCGAGATCTTCACGATTCATTGGCTCAGGCCTTCACGGGGATTGGCTTTCAGATCGATCGTCTGAGCCGCCATTTGGTTGCGGGTCCCCCCCAAGTCAAGGGGCTCCTCGATCAGCTGCGCACCATGGTCAACCATGGCCGGTACGAAGCCCGACAGGTGATCTGGAACCTCCGTGCGCAATCGGGTGCCGAGCGATCCCTGTCTTCTTCCCTCGAAGACATGGTGGCCACAGTGGCCACCGTGAGCGATGCCCACATCGAAGTGAACGTGCAAGGAGACGAACCGGCTCTGCAGGGCCCGCTCCTGCAGGCCTTGCTGCACATCGCCCAGGAAGCCATCACGAACGCATTGGCGCACGGACAGGCGCATCGGGTGCAGCTCGAGGTGCTTGCCCACGAGCCCCGGCTCTCGCTGGTCATCACCGACGATGGCCTGGGGTTCGATCCGGGGGAAGTGGGCCAGGACCTGCGGCCCCACTTTGGTTTGCAGGGCATGAAAGAGCGGACAGAACACATCGGCGCCACATTGACGGTCGACAGTCAACCGGGACGTGGCACGGTGATTCGCGTGGATCTCGAGACAGGGAGCGCAATGAAATGGTGACCGCGTCGCAACCCATCCGTGTCATGTTGGTCGAGGACCATCCGATCGCGAGGTTGGGCTTGCGGGGTCTTCTCGAGGACGATCCCGGCTTCGCGCTGGTCGCCGAAGCGGCAGACGGCGTGGAGGCGCTGGCCGTGTATACGACCGCGCGGCCGGACGTGGTCGTCATGGATCTGCGCATGCCTCGCTTCGATGGCATCCAGACCACCGCGGCCTTGTGCCAACAAGACAGCGCCGTGCGCATCCTGGTTCTGTCCAGCTACGACTCCGAACAGGACGTTGCCCGCATCATGCACGCAGGCGCGAAGGGGTACGTGATGAAAGAGGCCCAGGGCGATGAGGTGCTGAGGGCGATCCGTCAGGTGGCCGAGGGGGGCGAGTACCTGTCCGACTCCGTCGCCCGCCGCCTGCACGAGGCAAGGACCTCCACCGCCTTGAACGCGCGTGAGCGGCGCATTCTGGAGCTGATGGCGAAGGGGCTGAGCAACGCCCAGATCGCCGACATGATTTCGCTCAAAACCAACACCGTGAGGGTTTACACCTCCGATCTTTTCGCGAAACTGGGCGTGGGCAACCGTGCCGAGGCCGTGTCAGTGGCAATCGAGCGCGGCATCATCCGGCGCGGCTGAGCGTCTGCCTGAAGCCATGGCGCACGAGCCCTGTGCTACCATCGCACGAGCCATGGCAGACCCCGCTCGGCGCGCGGCCACGTATCTGGACGTTCTTGACGCACCTCCGCAGATGATCGCAGAGGTGGTGGGGGGACAGCTGCATCTTCAGCCTCGTCCCGGGTTGGCCCACGCGGCAGCGGGCTCGGCTCTCGGTGAAGAGTTGGGGCCGCCATTCAAGCGCGGCAAAGGCGGCCCCGGTGGCTGGATCATCTTGGACGAGCCCGAGCTTCACCTTCAGGCCGACATCGTCGTTCCTGACCTGGCCGCGTGGCGGCGTACCCGCCTCGATGTCATTCCCGCCACGGCGTACCTGACGATGGCACCTGACTGGGTGGCCGAAGTGTTGAGCCCGCGAACCGAAAAGTTTGATCGCACGGACAAACTCACGGTCTACGCTCGTGAGAAGGTGCCCTGGGTGTGGCTCGTCAACCCTCAGCAACGAACCCTAGAAATCTTGCACCTGGGAGCAGACGATCGTTGGATCGTTCAGGCTGTTCATCACGATGATGCCCAAATTCGGGCGGAACCGTTCGACGCCATCGTGTTTGACTTGGGTGCCCTCTGGGCAAACGTGCAAAGCACTGAATCTCCGTAGCGGCGCCGCGACGACGTCGTCGCCCAGCCAGTGAGCCACGGCGAAGCCGATGGGGCGCTCGGCATCGTCCAACGCCAAAAAGGCGCCGCCGCTGTTCAGGACGGCCGCGACCTCATTGGAGGGCAAAGGCTCGAGGGCGGCGATCCAACCGTGCCCGATGTCGTCGAATGCCCGTGCAGCAGCGAGCTCCAGCGTGCGAAACACAGGGATCTCGTCCCGGCGGGCGGCGCGGATGTTCATGTCGAGTTGAGCTTCCGCCCTTCTACGCGCGTGGCGGTCCACGAAGAAACAGTCCCTGACAGGCGCCGCGAACCGACCTCACTACGGACACAAAACCTGTGCCCGCACGGTTCGTTCATCCGGTGGGGTCCAAAGTGCCAAGAAGCCCGGAGACGTCGTGAACAGCGCGGGGGGATTCTCAACGTCCGCCGTGCCCAGAATGAGGTTAGTACGGGCGGTCGATGCGGACGCGGGCAGCCAAGCGACATGCAAGCTCGCATCGGAACCCACATACAAAGCGGCATCACCAGCGGCACTGTGAGCCACAGCGACCTCGCTTGCGGACGCAGCAAGGTCGAAGGTCTTCTCGGTTCCCGCGATGGGAGCGCCCCGGGCATCCAGAGTCTCCATCGTCGCCTGTGGCGTGGTGTTGCTGACCCAGGTCACGACGAAGCCTTGGGCATTCGATGACAGCGCTGCGGTCACACCCCGCCGCTCGAACCGACGTTCCACGTGATGGCCATCAACGGCCGAAAAGACGTCCAAAGCTTGTAGGCCGCTACATTGATTCAATACGCCGAACGAGTCAGGTGGGAAGGAGACCACTCCGTGGACTTTGGGCAATCCACTACATCGAGACAAGCTTCCATGGCCCAAGGGTTTCAGGTCGGGGCCGGTGGCGGAGAACTCCAAGTTCTGCACGTGCCGGTAGGCGATGCCGTAGCCCGTGTCGCTGGCCGCAAGCCGCGGACCCAGGTTTTCGCCCGGCTCGGGTGTGGAGATCTCGACCGCCGTAGAGGCCCAATTCATGCTGGGGTTGGCGGGGTCGAACTCGTATGCAAAGATCGTCCAACGTCCGCGCAAAGCATGGTTGCTGAAGCTCGTGACCATGCGTCCGCTCGACAAGGCGAGGCTGGGTGCGTTCAAGCCAACCGCTCCGCCCAGTCGATGCGGCCCCGCAAGAATGCTCCCGGCCTCATCCAGTGCGAGGTACACACGGTCGTCATCGAGACCTGCGATGAGGGCGATGCGCGCGTTGTCCAGCTTTCGTGCAGCCGACAGGGATACCTTCGCTCCGGTCAGCACGGTGAACGCGGAACCACAGGGCTGTCCGCCCGAGGTGCGAAATCCCACCGTGGTGTCACGGGTTCCGCAGGCCGCGACACCGGCAAGTGCAAAAACGTAAAGCACGGCAACAACGGTTCTTGGCATCTGGTGTAGGATCCCGCGCTGTGAGTCTAGCAGCGGCGCACTCCAGATGACTGCGGCTTTCTTCCTTACCTTCGTGGCCAACAGCCCTACGTTCGCCTCGGGTGCTGATGAGGATCGGGGCGCGTCGGTCTTCGTGCAGGTCGGAGGCCCCGCCGTTGCCGCGGCAGAGACCCAACGGGCCCTCGTTTCGGCACTGGGGCCGATGGCCGTAGCCGTCAAACCCGAGCTTGTGGCTGCGGTTGATGTGACCAGCGTTCGCAGCGCCTTGGCGGCCCCTGCGGGCGATACGACCTGGCTTGCGCAGGTTTACATTGATTCTGCCGGCTCGGTGAGGGAGGCCGCAGCCACGGTGTTCGTGGTGGATTGGCGGCACGGGCGCCTGTTCATGCGGAGCTTGCCGCACAGCAGCCCCAGCACCAGCCCCTTGATCCGGGAGCAGGTGGTGCAAATCGTCGTGGCCGCGGTGGGCAGCTTGCTTGCCGGCCAGCGCGTGGGGGAGGATCGTTAGCAGGCAGAGCAGAAGCTGGCCGATCTGCAGCGACCCCCGACTCCCGAAGCGAAACCAGAGCCGCCTGCCCCCCCGGTGGCAGCGCCTGCCTTGCCTGCGCCTTCTCCTTCTCCCGCCCCCCCTCGGGCCCCTGCGACTTCGTGGTCACGAACACTGGCGTTGGGTTACGGCGTGCGCAGCGCGGGCACAGCATTGAGCCTCCAGCATGGGCCCTCCCTCGCCGTAGCCGTGCAATGGCACCGCGAGGCTTGGCAGCTCGGGCCCCTGCTGCGCGCGTTTTACCTCAGGGGTGCCGAACGTGCGGGAGCCCCCGTTGCCATCAGCCTTTCGCAAGGGCCGGTCTGGATCGGGGTCGACGTCGGCCGACGATTCGCGTCGCGCACTTTGTTTCACGCTGCTTTGTTGGGGGGAATCGAACCCACGACGGTCAACCCTTCGTCCTCGGATCCACAAGTCACACCTGCGGCTTCGACCACGCTCTACACCCCCAGCCTGGCCGCCTCGCTGGGCGTGGACGTAAATTTATTGCGACGCGTCCGCGTGCGCGCCGAGGTGGGCATCAGCGTGGATGGCTCACAACGACGCTTCGTGATTCAGTCCGTCGACTCCCCCGAAGAAACGTTGCGGCTAGGGCGCGTGAAGCCTTGGGGCGGCTTGTCGGTCGTGGGGGAACTCTGAGGATTTTGGTTTTTTTCGATACCGTCGATCCCACAGGGGGCGCTCGTCCGTCTAGAACTCAGGTGCGATCTTTGGGGAAAATTCTCAAACTCCGGCCCGACGAAAGCGACGCCCCATCGGTGGACGCGTCCCCGCCAGCCCCCCCGAACCCACCTGATCCCCTCGCGTGCTACATTGCGCCTTGCGTGGCCGGCGATCCTGAGGCAACGGCGGCGTTGCTGCGCGCGGTGGGGCCCGTACTGCTGCGAGCGGCGCGGGCCGTTTTGGGGCCCTCGAATTCGGAGCTCGAGGATGCGGTGCAAGACAGCATGGTTGCCTTTTTGCGTGGCTTGGAATCCTTTCGCAGCGAAAGCAGCCTTGCTCACTTTGCTTCACGCATTGCCATGCGCCGGGCCACGGACTATCTGAGGCAAGGTCACTCGCGGGGCAGACTGGTTGGCAATCTGGCCGACATCGCCAGCACGGGACATGCGGAGCACGGGCAAGACACGGCTCGACAGCTGCGCCACCGACACACGCTCCGCGCCATCCTCGACGAGCTTTCGGATGTGCAAGTCGAAACCTTGCTGATGCGGGTCGTGTTCGACTATTCGATAGAAGAAATCGCACGAGCAACGCAGGTGCCGATCAACACGGTCCGCAGCCGCTTGTTGCTTGCTAAAAAAGCTCTGCGTAGCCGCATCGAAGGCTCACGAGAGTTGAGGGCGTTTTTGCGAGGTGAGATGCAATGAAGAAACAAGGCAGGGGGCGGCGCCCCCCGATGATGTCTCCTGGCCAAGAAGGCTGGCGACGAGATTGGCAAGGCGAGGATGATCTTCTCGCGATGGCAAACATTCTCGTGGATGGCTCTCTGCCGCAGCAGGGTGACGAGTCCCTGCTGGCACGGGCGCAAGCGGCGGCAACGGAGCAGCATGCCATTCGCGCGTCTGTTTCCACCACTTCGGATCGCCTGCTGCTTGACCGCGCCATGCAAAAGGCCATGCACCGGGTGGTCGCTCAGAGTGTCGCCCCCGTCCCACAAACCCCTCCCGCTTCGCGTGGCCGGGGTTTGGTCGTGGTGTTTGGCGTGGCCTTCTTCGTCATATCAACGGGGGTCCTTCAGGCTGCAACGGGGAAGCCCGCACACTGGGTGCGCAGCATCATTGGGGCCCTCCACGCACCACCACCCTCCGGGTCCACCGGGGCGCCGGGCGAAAAATCCTCACCGAGGGAGGCACCCGCGGCGCCGCTCCCCCACCTTGAAATGCTTCCGCAGCCAGCCGACGTGCCCGCACCACAAGAGGCGCTACCGCCCACGAAAGCGCACACGTCCTCTGCCGCCAAACCCAACGACGAACCTAGCCGGCTCTTGGCGCGCGCCATCACCGCACGCAACGCAGGCAACATTCGCCAGGGCATCGCCCTTTACGAGACCCTTCAACGACGCTTCCCAGATTCGGAAGAAGCCGCCGTTTCACACGTGAGCTTGGCCCGCCTGTTGATGGATCGAGCGGCGCAGCCGGGACGCGCCCTCACTCACTACCAAGTGTACCTGCGCCGGCACGGCAAAGGTGTGCTTGCCGAGGAGGCGTTGGCGGGCGCTGCGCTGGCGGCGGCGAAACAGGGTGATTCTCAGCTGGCGGCCCACTATCGAGACCGCTTACGGACCGAGTTCCCTGGATCGATTCACCTGCAGCACCCGTAGAGCGCGACACCCGCCTCTCGCATGGGTACGAGAGGCGCAGTCAACGCTCACACTTGGTCAACGGCCCTTTGCGCTTTCGCGAGCGCTATCTGCGCTGCCAGAATGCGGGATTGGAAGCCAAGTTCGACAAGGCGGCAAGCACGCCTTCTTTCTCGAGCGTCTTGGCAAAGGTCTCCGTTCCGCAAAGTTTCACGTTGGGTTTATCGTTTCCTGCCGCAAAGGCATAGAGCGTCTCGGCGAAACAGGCATGGGCCTCCTTCGTGCTCAACAACACCTGTGCCAGCTCTCGGGCGTTCGCAAAGGTCTTCTTGGTGCCGTCAACGGTACTTAAAAGGTATCCCGAAGTATCCAAGGTCTTCTTCGACAGGGGATCAACGGTCCGAAAGCGCCCGACCGAATCGTAGTGCTCGAGGCCAAAGGCCAGCGGATCCATAAGTTCATGGCAGAACGCACATTTTGGTTTCTCGAAGTGCGCGCTCATGCGCTCGCGATTCGTCAATTGCCCATCCGGCTCAGGACTGAACGCGTTCACATTGGCGGGTGGCGCGGGCAGCTCATCGCACAGAAGCCTTTCCCGAATGAAGCGTCCCCTCTTGACGATGTCGGTGTCTACATCGCGCCCGTGGCTAGCCGCGAAAGCCCCCAGCGTCAGGAACCCGGAACGAATCTCCCCGGGTGCTTCAGTTCTGACCCATTGATCCTTCGCACTGCCCCTGGACAACCCATAGTACTTTGCCAGGCGCTCATTCGTCACCGTATAGGGTGCTGCCAACACAGCAGCCAGGCTGGCGTCATCAGACCACAAAACTTCGTCCACGAAGCGACCGAATTCTTCCGCCATATCGAGGCGGATCTCCGCCGTAAAGTCAGGATGAACTTTTTCGCTCTTCGTGACTTCGAGCACCAGATCGGCGTGCAAATACTCCTCGAAGTATCGCCGAACACCCGCCGCCGTTGTTCCAGTGGCCAACAGGCGCTCGGCGTGCGCGCGCAACGTTTGTTCGTTCAGCTCCCCGTCCTTGGCAGCCGCCAACAACTCCGCATCGGGAGGCGCGTCGGTCAGGGTGTACGCGAGCGCTGAAGCCTTTTCATAGTCCGTCAGCACGACCACGCCTGCCTTTGCCGCATCAGCGTCACCCAGTTCCGAACGAAACTGCGTGTTGTGCGAGAGAAGAATGGCGTTGATGACCTCTTCCCAAGCCCCTTCGTTGCCCGCAAGCGCCTTTTCCTGTTTGAAGAAGTCCAGGTACGCAGAGACTTCTTCACTGGTCAAAGGCCGACGAAACGCCTTTTCTCCCACTGCCGCAATGGCACTGTTTACGCACGCGTCGTCGTAGCCCGCGCTCAAGCAGGGATCGACGCGCCCAGGCTGTTTGACGAGGTGCCGCGCCACCACATCCATCTGTCCAACCACGTCCTGCACGTGGGGGAACGTCATCTCCAGGCGCGAAGCCACGCTACGGAATCCAACAGTGCTCGCCAGCGACTTCTCGAGGGCACTGGCCACCGCAGGCACGCTGCCATCGATGGCCCGTAGGGTGTTTTGCACTTGCTCGGGCGTCAGCTTCCAAAAGCGCCTTGGCAACGTTTCGCAGTCAGACGACACGACCCCGTCTTTCCCACCAGGCATGCCAGCGTTGCCACCTTGCGCACCCTCCGAGTCGACAGGCGGATCTTCCGGGTCAATTTGCGTTTCTATCGAGCCCGAACAACCTGCAACGAGAGCGGTCACCCCGAGGCCGAGGGCCAAACGGGCCCCGCAGCTCAACCATGTCTTGATCATGTGAACATCTCCGTCAAGACGCCCTTGTTGATCCTGGGATCACCGAATGTATTCAGCTCGGCGCCCACGGCATGAGCCACGGACACGTAGAAATCTGCGATCGACCGCGCAGGGGCGTCCTTCCCGGGCTTGGGCTTCGAGCCCGCATCAGCAGGAGTCACCATCGTAATGCGTGGGTCGTTGCTAACGACGGGTGTGTTGGGCAGTTGGATGAGGGCTCCGGTTTTGAGTTTGCCCCCCAAGCTGCCAATCGTCATCACCACATAGTCGAACTGTCCGCCGTGGTGATTGCCTCCGCTCGAATTGATGAATACAATCAAGGTGCTATCAGCCAAACTTCCTGCGCCATCGGGAAGCGCCTCGAGCCGCTTGCGCAGGTGCGCCATGGTTTCGGCCGAATGGTTGTAGTACGCACGGTGATGCGCCTCCGTACCTTCGCCGTGCCACATTTGATGCGCGCCGGGGTACATGACCTCACCGTTGTCTTTGGTCCATGACCCCAAAAAGGGCAGCTTGTTGCTGTTGTTTGCCATCGTCACCACGCGAGTGAATCCACACGACAGGGCCTGCACCAACATGTCGGCCACGGCTTTGGCGCGCGCGGGGTTGCCGTAGTTCCCGTCCATCTCGGCCGCCGAGGGGCTCACAGGGTTTTGGCAGCTGGCCTTGGCTTTCCCCAATCCCGACAGGTTGCTCTCGATTTCCCGAAGCGACGTGAGGTATTGCTCCAGCTGAGCCTTTTCGGGTCCGGCCAAGCGGCCCGATGCCTTGTTGAGGTCACTTACGACGAAATCGAGAACGCTTTTTTTCCTGCGGAGTCCTTCGGCGAAAGCGGCTTGTGCAGCGGCATCATTCCCCACGGTGCTGTTGCCGAAGATCTTTGCAAAGGTCGCAAGGGGATCCTTCTCCGACGCGTAAGGCGCATTGACCCCGTCCGCGCTCGAAGTACCCGCCTTCTTGTCGTACCACACGTCTTGGTTGATCGAGCTTATGGGCGTGTCCGCGCCGATTTTGGCAGCGATGGCACGGTCGATGGTAGGCCCAGGTGGAGCCCCTTCCTCCTCGCCTCCGTTCGCGGAGTCTGCAGCCGTCAAGTACCATTTGTTCCCATGGAGGTAGTGAGAGAAAGGGTTGTACATGTGCTGCACGACGGACACGTGAGCCTTGACCGCCTCGAGCGCCGTGTACCCGCCCATGCTGAGGCCCCCGGTTCCGGTCGGCCGCATCGGCGTATGGATACCGATGCGATCGAGGAAGAAGATCACCCGGTTTTTGGTTGTGACGGCCCCAAACGCAGGGCGCAAGATTTGCCCTAACATGGGGGCCAAGAGCCAACCGCCTGCGCCGAGCCCCAGGGAAGAGATGAACTTTCGTCTAGCCAGGTGGTACATCGATGCTTTGTCGGGTACCAGCGGGCGGAGGGATCAAAACGAAAGCGCTCCGAGATGGCATGGCGCATCGCGCCTCTCGTCGCTCCCGCCGAAAGTTGAGCCGCGAACAGAGCCGCTGCGTCTCCCTCTGCGGGAGGTAACAGCTTGAACCCAACACCCAGTCCCTCGAACCCCACCTTTGGGCTCTGCGCCGAGCGCCCCTCTGCGCGGCTCGGCCGCTCTCGGCTCGAGCCTCAACTCGGGAGGACGGCGCTGGCTGCGCTTTTGGCATGTGGTCTCTTGGCGTGTGGCCCCCAAGGTGGCGACGTGACTGGGTCCGGAGGCTCCGGGATGGCCCCTGACGCCGGTGCCCCCTTCTCGGGGTTAGGCGACTTTCCCGAGGCTGGTCAGCTCTCCCCCCCGCCGCCCGAACCCGAGCCCACCGAAGCGAACAACTGTGGCGTCAAAACTGTCATGCCGACCAAACGAGGGTCCTCAGTCGTCATGGTGGCTGATGCCTCGAAGAACGGCGCACAGAGCCTCCGCTACGCATTCACCACGCTCCGTGATCTCGTCGACCAGCAAGACCTCAGCGGCTGGTCTTTGACGACCACGCCATCGGCAACGACATCCAACTGCGGAATCCAGCACGCAGTGGAGTTTGGCTCCAATGCCGTCCGGTGGAAAGAGATGATGGACGACGAGTCGAGGTGGACTGGGCAGGGCAGCGCGTCGCTGCGCGCAGCCATCGATAGCGCGACCTCACGTCTCATGGCTCAACCTGGGATGGGCCGAGACAAGTTCATCATTCTCATGACCTCCGGTGGAGGCCTTGGCCACTGCAGCCCCGAAGACTACCACCCCCAAGAGTCCATCACGGCAGCCCTCATGCAAGGGATAAGGACGTATATACTAGGCACGTCTCGCGTCATCAAGGAACAGGAAAAGCTGAACGAGATGGCCTTGGCAGGAGGCGTGGCACGCGACGGTGAGATCAAGTTCTACGAATCGTTCGACGAGGAAGACGTTCGCAACATCCTCGTGTCGCTCAGCCAGCAGATCGCCTCTTGTCGGCTGGACCTCGGCGAGGCGCCTCCCGTTGCAGACAACGTGCTCGTGAAGGTTGGGCAAACAAAGCTCGAGTTCGGTTCCGAAAATGGTTGGGTCTACGACGGAAACCACGTCGTGCTGTTGCAGGGTAGTGCGTGCACGAGACTCACCGAGGGCGAAGCACAGGTCTCAGTTCTTTTCGGCTGCCCTGGCATTCCGGTACTTTGATCGTCACTGAAGAAGCGACATCACGTCGGCGTCGGACAAGGCTCGATTGTAGATGCGCACTTCGTCGAGTGTGCCCTTGAGGTCCTTGCTGAGGGAAGGGCCTGCGCCGATGTCGCGTTCGATCATGCCCAAGAGGAGCGGACGGGTCGTAAGAGCGAAGGTGAAACTCTTCGCGCTCGAGCAAAGCAACTGTCCGTCTTTGTAGAGTTTAGCCGTGGTGCCGTCATGGGTCCCCGCCAGGTGGATCCAAACCCCTGGAGGGAGGGTGATGTTGTCGGCACAGGCAGCTAGGCCGCTGGGGCTCGACCAGGTGAGGAACTCCGAACGATAGGGAGGTTCGTCCCCCCCGGTGGTGCCCAACTGGTAGCTGCTGTACGTTGCGCTCGCGGACCAACGTGACACGAACGCCTGCCACTTGGACTCGTCCAATTTCACCCAGGCCGCCACGGTGATGCCCGTGCTGATGGCATCGAGAGACGCGGACGCCGGAGTCTCCACATAGCCCGGACCTTGGACCCCAAACTGCAAGCCATTGCCTCGATGGCCGGGCTGCCACGTGGGTGCTGCGCTGGGGTGATACTGTCCCTTGAGCGTGCCGTTGTTCGCGTTCCCCGACGCATCGAAAACGGTGTTGCCCCCCGTTTCGTCGAACGGGTAGTACACCACCAATCCCTGCGTGGGGATCGTGCTGACAGCGCCTCCCATGCCTCCCACGGCCAGCCCTCCCGAGCCACCAAGGGAAGAGCTCGGCATGCCTCCCGCGCCCGAGCCCCCCGTGGTCATGCCTCCCATGCCCGTGCCTCCCATGCCCGTGCTTGGCATGCCACCCGTCCCCGAGCCGATCATGCCACCCATGGCGGCTCCGCCGGCGCCCGAGCCCGCCGCACCACCCGTGGAACTCGTCGCCCCTCCAGCGGCCGAGGACCCTGCCGCGCCGCCTTTACCCGGAGAACCCGCCGTACCGCCCGCGCGCCCCCCGCCCGTACCGCCGTTTCGTCCGCCCGCGCCCCCAGCAGAAGAAGGCTCACCTCCGGTGCCCTTTCCGCCATCGCCCGCTTCGGCACCAGCACCCGCCGTGTTTTCCCTCTCGTCGTCGTCGTTGGATACCCGGGTGGAAGGTGACCCGCAGGTCGTTGCAGAAAGCCCTATCGACGCACAAAACAAGAAGATGCAGCGACGCGCCATGTGTACCTCTCCATGTGAAACGGATTCCCGACGAAACGGTCCTCGAGCGGATCGTCGTTCAGCTTGAAACGAGGACGACCTATGATGGCACATCAAGCCATTATTAGACATAATTGTCATGTCTAACAATGCATAGACCCTTGTCGCTTCGCACGCTCTTCTTGATCGATGGCATCGGGGCGCTCGCCTCCGCGCTCGCCTTGGGTTTGGTCTTGCCCACCTTCGCGTCGGCTTTCGGTATGCCGAAACGCTTTTTGTACCTGCTTTCGGCCACGGCCGCGTGCTTCGCCCTCTACTCGCTCTGGTGTCATCGGTACGCGAAGAGCGGACGGGCCCCACTGCTGCGTGGGATCGCGATCGCCAACGCGGCTTACTGCATGTTCACCTTGGGCCTCCTCGTGATGTTTCGCGAGCAGCTGACGGCCTTGGGCAAGCTTTACTTCGGGGGCGAGATCGCGGTCATCCTGTGTTTGGTCTTCATCGAGGCGAGGGCCATTCGGAGGGGCGCTTCCTGAGGGCATTTCGGCCCACCCCCCCGGCCCCTCGCGGCTACCCCTTCGAGGGCCAAACCTGCGTGGGCGAAAATTTCAGAAAATTGCCCGTTGGGTGTCGATCCCCGTCGCCGTCGTTCGCTACAGAAGGGAAAGGAAGGAATTTACCGATGCAGTACCTCGTGTTGCTTTACGACGATGAGAAACGCTGGGCCCAGTTGAATGAGGAGGAGGTGCAGGCAGAGATAGCCGAGTACGGAGCGCTGAGTGAAAGCGATGGCAAGTTGATCCAGGGTGGCAACGCCCTTCAGCCGACCAGCACGGCCACGACCGTGCGGGTGCGCGAGGGCAAGCGTCTGGTGACCGACGGACCCTTCGCCGAAACGCGCGAGCAGCTGGGCGGCTACTACTTGATTGAGGCTGCCAACTTGGACGAAGCCCTCGCGTTCGCAGCGAAAATCCCCGCTACGCGTTATGGCTGCGCCGAAGTGCGCCCCATCATGAACGTGACGTGAACGTCCCGACGATCGAGAACCTTTACCGCACCGAATGGGGACGGCTGTTGGCCGCCCTCATTCGGGACTGCGGCCATTTCGACATGGCAGAAGAGGCATTGCAGGATGCCTTCGCTGCAGCTGCACGCGCGTGGACCGCGGGGTGGCCGCCCCACCCCGCGGGGTGGATATACAAGGCTGCCCGCAACGACATCATCGACCGCCGTCGGCACGAAGCGCTGGCGCAGCGAAAGCATGCTGAGCTTGCGCTTTTATCCGATGGGGACGTGGCCGAAGGCATGAACGAGGAGGGGGACGTGCACGATGAGCGACTCCGTCTGATCTTCACCTGCTGCCATCCGGCCTTGGCGCCGGAGTCGCAAGTGGCCCTCACCCTGCGTACTCTTTGTGGTCTCACCACTGAAGAGATCGCGCGCGCGTTCCTCGTGGCAACCTCAACGATGGCCCAGCGGCTCGTGCGCGCAAAGGCGAAGATTCAAAGTGCGGGCATTCCTTATCGCGTGCCCGAGGCTGCCGATCTTCCCGAACGTTTGACCGAAGTTTTGACCGTGATCTACTTGGTGTTCAACGAAGGCTATGCGGCCGCGTCGGGCGCTGTACTCATTCGAAAGGAGCTATGCCAGGAGGCCATTCGACTTGCTCGTCTCCTGAGAAGCCTGCTACCTGGTTCGGTTTCAGAGCTTGATGGCCTACTGGCACTCATGCTTCTGCAGGATTCTCGCAGCGAGGCACGCCTGGATTCACACGGTGACCTGATTCTCCTCCAGGATCAGGACCGGCGGCTCTGGAAGCGGGAGCAGATCGAGGAAGGGATCGCCTTGGTCAAGGGCGCGCGACGGCTGGGCCCACCGGGTGCATTTCTCGTGGAAGCCGCCATTGCGGCCGTTCATGCGGAATCGACCTCGGCGGAACAGACGGATTGGGCGCAAATCTCTGCTCTTTACGCGCGCTTGCAACGCCAGCACACGTCTGCCATCGTGGACGTGAACGCCGCTGTGGCGTTGATGATGGCAAAGGGGCCAGCGGCGGCTTTGCCAAGCCTGACCGCCCTTGGGGCCGAGCTCGAAGACTATCACCCCTGGCACCTTGCACGGGCCGAAGCGCTCCTGCGGCTCGGGCGCCACGAAGACGCCGCGCACCACCTGCGCCGGGCCTACGCGCTGGCTGTCAATGCCGTGGAGCGTAGGTACATTGCCCGCAAGCTCGCACGATGCGACGCCGCTCCCTCATGATGGATTCGGAGTGCGGCGTCCACGCGCTTTAAGGCTTGCTCGCCCACACGGCGAAGTCACGGCGCTTGCGGCTGATGCGCAGTTGATCGATCCGCCCTCCGAACCGCTTGATGACCGTATCGGCGATGCCCTCGGTGGCTTCGTTGGTTGCGCCGCCTACGACGAGGGGGTTGCCGTTGTCCGCAGGCGACCAGACCGGATTGTCGCCGCAGTTTTGCTGATTGCCGTGTTTGAAGTGCACCCCTTCGTTCTCCGCGATCACACCGTTGACGAACATCTGCACGCTGGGTGGACCAAAGTTGATGCCCAGATGAATCCACTGATTGGTGGGCATGTTGGGGCCTGAGCACATGTAGAAGGTCTTGCCCCCTCCAGGAGCACTCTCTGCGTTCTGCATGCGCAAAACGATTTTGCCCTGGGTTTCGTACCCGAGCACGAAGTGTCCGTTCGTCTTTTGATTCTTCGCGTCGGCCGCGAGGATCGCGTGAATTTTGTCGGACTTCGGCGGCAACCACACGAACATCTCGAGGGCGCCCTCGGTCAGGCCCGCGAAGCCTGACGTGAAGTTCACCTCTCCAAAAAGCGACCCGTTCAGCTGAACGGACAGGGAGCACTTATCGGGTCCAGGTGCCCCGCTCGGCGAACCGCCACGCCACGTGACGGGGAACATGCCGGTATGGTCCGGGGCGGACGCACTGCCCGATTCAAAGGTCCAAAGAGCGACGGTATCCTGGTCGGCCGCAATGCCACAGCCGGTAGGCGAAGGGTTCACAGGCCCCCCTCCGGCCTGACCACCCGTGCCATTGCTTTGTCCGCCCGTCCCTCCCGTTTGGCCCCCCATACCGCCCGCTTGGCCCCCCATGCTGGAGCCATTCGTCCCCGCCATTCCGGGACTGGACCCGCCAACGGAGGAACTGCCCGCAGCCCCCCCCGCAGCGCCGCCTTGAGTGCCGCCTTTTCCGCCACTGCCCCCGGAACCGGCTTTGCCCCCGCTGCCCCCCGTCACGGTTGCCTCGTCGTCGTCGCCCGTGGGCACGTCGTCACCTCCTGAGTCGGTGCTTCCACACGCAGCAGCGCTCAGCACGAAAATGAAACCGAGGGCGACGTGGCGTCCCCTGAACGTCGTGGCGATGGCCATGCCGCCTATGACGCCTCCCATGAGGGGATCGGGTCAATGCCTTTCGAAGGAACGCAAAGGAAATGCGTCGCGCAATAACGCGGGGTGTTTCGTTTTCCCGAGCCACAGGGGTTCTTTTTGCGCTCTGACCGATGAGTTTAGGCGAGAGCGCCGGTCCATCTCCCCACACACGGAGAACCGCTCAGGGCGAGCGGCCCCCACAAGGAGACAACCCGATGGCAATCAAAGCTTTGAACCCTTACCTCAACTTCAACGGAAGCGCCGAAGCCGCGATCAGACTCTACCAAAGCGCGCTTGGCGCGGAGCTCCAGGGACCCCTGATGCGCTTCGGAGACATGCCCGCGGTCCCCGACACCCCCACCTGCGCTCCTGAGCAGAAAAACCACGTGATGCATTCCCAGCTCAAGGTCGGTGGCGGCGTCATCATGGTGTCTGACACGATGAGGGGCGGCCCGATGCCCCCCGGGGGACAGGTGCAGGTGACACTGCACTTCGACGACCCCGTCGACATGGCGCAGAAATTCGAGGCGCTCGCCTCGGGAGGCACGGTGACCATGCCTCTTGGCGATACCTTTTGGGGCGCCAAGTTTGGCATGCTCACCGACGCCTTCGGCATACAGTGGATGTTCAACTGCGATCTTTAAAGGCCCAAGCCTCACTGCGCGAACATCGGCTTCGCACGACAGCAGCGTGATCCCACACGAGTCAGCCGTGCAGGAGCTCCTTGCGAGGAAACAGCTGCACGCGCTGTCTCGCCTCGACATGCGTACGCGTTTGGCCACGCTGCCTCGCGTTGCGCCCCCGCTCCGTGAGCACGGCCCTGTCGGGCCTCTTCGGGCACCCCTGCCCGGTTTTGTCGCGCCCACGTGTATAGTAGGAGATGCCCTTTCGAGCTCCCGCCGACATCGTTGATTCGCGTTCATCTCCACAACGTCCCCCCCCGTTTGGTCGGCGGCCACACGCCGGAGCGTCGGATTTTGGGCACGGCACCTGGGCCAGTGCCTGATGGGCATGCTGGCCCGCCTGACCGCTCTCTCAATTGCCTCGTGTCTTCTCGACGCGCCCCTCACGGAGGGACAGCGCCTCGAGGCGGGCCGGATCTCTGCCCTCGTGTCCCTGGCCTCGGACGGGGCCGCGGTGGCCTTTTACGGTGTGCCGGGGAACGGTAGCACCGGCATCGTCAAGCGGTGGTCGAAGGCCAGTGCCTCGGCATCGACTGTCGCCACCACACTTCCCTTGGTGGACGGCAGAGTGTTTTCCCCCGGGTCGGCGATGTTGTCGATCGAAGGCACAAACGTGGCCCTCAGAGAGTACCGTCTGGATAGCTCGGCAACCGCCTCCACGAAGACAACGCTGCTCGATCCTCGCTCCGGGAGCCCCGTGGAAGGAGGGCGCGAGCAGCGCTTCGATGCCCTGGGACTGCGCGTGTTCGTGGAGTCGATGCCAACAGAATCAAAGCTGCGGTTCCAAAACATCGATCCGCTCAAGCCGTGTGAACTCACGGTAACGACCGACCCCGAGCCGTCGCTCCGTCCCCTCGCGCGCGGGGTGGCCACCGTTTCACGTCGTGAGGCAGCCGCAACGGATCCCTCGCGCGAAACAACCGGAGGCACGGCGCGAGCCCGCGAGCTCATCTTGGTGAAGCCAGACTGCCAGCTCGAGACAACGGGCCTCGCGGTCCAGCGCATCGCCACCTACCAAGCCGACAGCTTGAAGGATGGGTTGGTGGTGGAACTCCGAACCCTCGTCACCGAGGGCGGTGCACGAACCGAGTCCCTGGTGTACTTCTTCGCCACGGAGACGGCCCCGGCGCGCACGATCGCGCTCCCTTCGGCTCAGTCGGTGGTGACCTCCGCCTTGGGAGGACTTCTGGCCTCCTTTACCTCCGGGTATGAAACGCAAGCCGCGCTCGAGCTGGTCGATCTGTCGGACGGCACCAGGCTCGCGCCTGCGCTCGCAGGGGGGGACATCATCCGTGAGGTCATTGCGCGCCCGGGCACCGATGAACTTTGGATCGTAATGAACGCTGCCCCGGGGGCATCCACGCCGGAGGATCCCGATCCGAACCTCTTCGAGGCCCGCCGTCTGTGGCGCGGTCATCGGCCCGGGGCAGGGGCGCCGTTGTCCTTTGAACCCGTGCCGCTCGAGGCCTACTGGCGGGACTCGTTCGGAACCGTCGCGGTGCCAGGAAAGTTCGCAGAGGAAGCGGAGACCCGCTTTACGTCTGACGGCAAACTGACGCTCTCGACCGGCGCGCAGGGAGTTTTTGTGGTCGACGCCGACACGGCAGGCACGGCCATGCGCAGGCAGGCCTTCGGGCCGGGCACGTACGGCGCGGGGCTCGCTTACCTTGGGGCCAACACCGTGATCGTGTGGGGCAGTCTCGACCAAGTGGACGCGTCGGAGCGGCTGTCCCTGGCGCGTGTCGACCTTGCGACCGGCGCCAGTGAGCGGCTTACGGACACGAGCGGCTCAGTCTTCTTGACGAAGAACAAAGCGCTCTTCGTCGACCAAGCCGACTCGGCCTTTTCGCCTGCCCTTCTCACGGTCGTTTCGGCCGCGACCACCCAGCGGCTTGCCAGCTACGTGCGCAGCGTCTCCGTGGTAGCGCCCCCCGATCCGGCGGCACCCCTGGACGTCTTTTATGCCATCCAAGCCCCTTTACGGTCGGAGATCGACGGCCTTTGGCACACGGAGCTCTCTCGATGAAGTCGCAGGCCTCGAGACGACGAGCTTTGTGGCACATGAAGCGTGGGGTCTTGCTGTGGGCCTGGCTTTCCGCCACGGCCTGGCTCACACCGATGGCGCGCGCGGCCGAAGCCGACGCACAGGCCTCTGCGGGTTCGTTGGATGAGCAGGCCCTCGAAACAGCCTACGAAGATCCCGACCTCGACGTGTACGTGGTCGAAGAGAAGACGCCCCGCAAAGCCGCCGAAGGGCGGAAGATGAAGGCATCCGAACTCCGTGAACTTCCGGGGAGCTTCGGAGATCCTCTTCGCGCCATGCAGGCTTTGCCCGGCGTCTCGGTGCCCACCTGGCCCGTCAACTACATGGTGGTCCGAGGCAGCAATCCAGGAACGAACGGGATCTTCATCGACGACATCGAGATCCCGATGGCCTACCACTTCCTGTTTGGGCCTGGCGTGGTCCATCCCTACATGATTGAGTCCCTCGAATTTCACCCGGGCTCGTATGGGGCCGAAAAGGGCGGATTCATCGGAGGTATCTCCGAGTTCAAAACACGCCAAACGCCGATGGATCGGCCGCACGTCGAACTCGATGCGCGGGTCGTGGACGTGGGGGCTATCGTCACGACGCCACTTGGCAGACGCCACGGCCTCCAAGCGGCCGGGCGGTATTCGTACGCGGGGGCGCTCCTTTCGGCGTTGTCTTCATCACTCACCCTGAACTACTGGGACTACCAGCTCCGGACCGACCACGTCTTCGAAAACGCGCATCTGTCCCTACTGCTCCTTGGAAGCGACGACGCCATGGACTTCGGAGACGCCAGCGAGGCGCTGTTCCTGCGCACGGGCTTTCATCGACAGCTCGTTCGACATGAACTTTATTTCGGAAATTTCGAGCTGCGCTCTCGACTTGCCACCGCCTACGAGCGCTCGACGTTGACGTCGAAAAGCATCTTCAACACGGGCATTCGGGCCTTCAAGTTCGATCCGAACGTGACCCTGACTTGGTCGGGCGTTCCTGAACTGACGCTCTCGGCAGGCACCGACGCCAAAGTGGCTCTCTTCAGGCCCATCGACACGGGCGTTCCAGGCCAGCCGCCCTTCGAAGACGCGGTGCTCAACGAGGCCCTCAAAGAACGAGACGTGCTTTACCTGGCCGGCTTCGTCAAGGCCGCCTGGCGCCCGGGGCGCATCGTGGACCTGGAAACGGGGCTCCGGGTAGAAGGTTATTCCGAATCTGGCGAGACGCAGGCTTTCCTCTCTCCCCGACTGGCGCTCGCGCTGCATGTCACGCCCAGCGTCGACTTGTACACCTCCGCGGGACGGCTTGCGCAGATGGCGAGCATGCCCATTCTCGTACCTGGCTTCAATCAGTTCGGCTTGAGCCGGTACGGGCTGCAAAGGGCCTGGCAGGGTGCCGTGGGCGCCCGTTTGTCGAAGGATGGGCTCGAGGTCGATCTTTCCGTGTTCGCAAACCGCGGAACCGTCACTGACATCCGCAACCCCGTCAACAGCAACATCACGGGCTCCGATTACCTTACGGTTCGAGACGGGTTGGCCTACGGCATCGAATCGCTCCTGCGTCGTCCCAGCCATTACAAGATCAGCGGCTTCGTATCGCATACCTTCTCTCGCGCCGAACGGAAGGAGCCACTCGGCCTCGTGCTGCCTTCGATGTGGGACCAACGCCACAACTTGAACGCCGCCATCAACATGCGATTTGGCGAGTGGTCGATGGGCTCGCACGCACAGGTGGTCACGGGGCGGCCGGCTGTGGTCAGCCTGGGCCTGGGAGACACGAGGCTGACCCGCCTGCCCACCCAAGTGCGCCTGGATCTTCGCGCTGAGCGGGGCTTCAAGCTGGAAAAAAGCAACCTCATCGTTTACCTCGAGGTGGCCAACGTTCTGGGACAACCACAGTACGTGGGGTTTCTGGCTGGCGAGACGGAGGAAGCCCTGACGGCTCCCCTGCCGATGCTGGGCGTGCGCTGGACACAGTAGGGGGGGCAAAGGCAGAGGAACAACGGCACGAGCCGTCCGGCGGCGGGGGGCCCTACGCCGCGTCACATCAGGACAATCGTCAAGCTCGTTGCACTTTCTTCGCGACCCGGCTCAACGAGACGGCTCTCCAGGACGCTATGTCGAACAAAGGAGTCATGATGAACAGCCTAGGTCGCTTCGCCACGCTTTCGGTCCTGAGCTTTACCCTGGGGACCCAGTCAGGGTGCCTTTTTGAGGGCGATGAGGGGGAGGAAGGGAACGACCCCTTCTACACCGCAACGCCCCAAGACAGGTCCGTCTTCGCCTCTCTCTTCGAGCCTGCCCCCTACGGGGACCCTGTGTGTGACCAAGAAGGTTCGGAACTCGCCGGCGAGCGCGAACTGAGGCTTTTCACGAACGGGCCTTTCCAGATGGAGCGCTTCACGAAAGGGCTGGCTCGGTACTACAGGCGTCACGGGCTGCAGTTTTTCACCCGGTTCGAGGCCACGGAGCTCGAGCTCCCCTACGTGCTCGAGACAGACCAGAAGCGCCTGGAAGCCGCCGCGAGGAAGAAGTTTCCCAAGGTCGACTTCGACGCGGAGACGTTCATGGGAACGGACGAGGAACTCCTCGAGATCTATGGCTATACGATCGGTCTGATGACGGCGCCCCTGGTCGATTTCGCAAAGCGGCACGGGAAGCAACCCGCCAGCGTCACGAACATCGTGCTCGTCGACAAAATCGGCAGCACCGACGAGCTCGAGGAGGAGAACGAAGACATCGCGGGCCTGGCGTTGTCTCCCGCTCTCATCGACGCCTTTCGTGCCGGAGATCCCGAGTCTCCGGAAGCGCAACTGTGGACGCAACTGGCCCTGCCGCCAGGGTTCAACGCCATGATGTTCCTCGATGCGCAGCTCCTCGAGCGGATCGGTGACAAGGTGCCCGTGGTCATCGACTTGACCGTGGCACACGAGTTCGGACATACAGGAGGCCTCACCCACCACGAGGACACGAGCAATCTCATGACGGCCGAGACGACACCCACCAACGCACGCTGCGAAAGTCGACTCGCTCCCGACCAGCTGGCCACGCTCTCAGCCAATCTGAACGTGGGCCCGAGCAACGGGCAATCCCAGGCGCTGACTGTCGAAGAAGGCCCTTTTGAAGCTCCCCTGGCTCGTGAGACGTCCTCCGGAGCGAAGCTTGACCTTCGTCAGAACCGATGGAAGTCCCTCCGTGCCCAGCTGACCTCCCCGAGTGGCCATCCCGAAAAGCTCATCCACGCTTTGCTCCACGCGCCCAGGCCTCACCCTCACGACTGAGCGGCCCGGGCTGCGATTCACCGGCATCTTCCCTACGCTCTCGTCCCCGGACTTAACGATCTCTATTCGATATAGAGACGCTTGCCTTTTGCGAGCAAGCGATGCCAGATCCGCTTTCCGGTGCGAACCACGTGCAGTTCCGTCGCACCATCGAGCTCTCCGGGTTTGAACTCGCGAAACCGCCATTTTCCGATCCGGCTTACCGAGAGCCAACTCCCCGGAGTGGCATTTTCGTTGATCTCTCTGTAGTCGAGCTGATCTGGATCCTTCTTCGAATAGAACAAGTAATAAATGTACGGCTGGTTGATCCAGTTATTGACGTGAACCTCGTCGTACTGGGACTCCAAGGCAATCGACTTCTCGAAGACTTGTTTCAGCCCATACTGGAACTCAAACCGCCAGTCCCGGCGGTGACCGGACCAGTACACTGAAACCCAGGCAGGAGTCTCGATGGCAAGGACAGTCAAGAGCGTCAAGCACACCAGTCTGACATGTCGGACTTCCCGCAACCAAGACAAGGCATGAGACAGTCCGATGCTCACGAACAGAATCGCGATCGGAAAGCCGTGAACGGTTCGATTCAACTGCAGCCGATCGTAGACGACCACTGACGGTATTGGGTAGAGAACGAGGAGGATCAGGAGCTCAATAGCCCGATTGCGAATGAGACTCGTCTCGGGCCAACGCTTCAGGCTTACGGCCACGGCAATCGCGATTCCCAAGTAGAAGAAGGCCGCCACGATCGGACTGATTGCGCCGTATCCCGAAACGTGGTGAGTCAGGTTCGTATCACCTCTGCCAAAGAAGAAGTCTGGCGACAGATACTCCCCGTATCGGATCAAGACTTCCCAGATGAGCTGGGGCTTATCAAGTGCATCCTCGAGCGGCAGCCTCATCATATTGAAGCGAGCGTTGTATCGTTGGGGATCCTTGAAGACGAGGATGTACATCGGCGAAATGAGCGCTACGTAGCCAAGCCACACCGGCACGCCCACACGAAGCCGGGGCCTAACGTACGTCACGAGAAGACCCAATACGACCAAAGGGGCGAACAACTTCTGTGTTGGGTATGAATATGTCCACAGGGCAGCTGAGAGTACGAACCCCAACCAGCGCCCCCACACCGCCCTGCCCTTGGCCTCGATGGCGCGGTGAAATGCCAGCAAAGCCAACAGCATGGTGAACGTGACCAGAGACGGTGGAATGGCCCATCTCGAGAGCGGTACGTGCCAGGGAGAGACCGCCAGCAGACCAGCTCCCGCAAGTGCTACCCGAGAAGGCACCTCGAAGCGCTGAATCAACGCGTACATGAGCGGGATCGACGCTGTACCGGCAAGTGCCGTCGGTAGCCTCACCACTGTTTCGGATAGCCCGAAGAGACCCACGAAGGGCACTGTAAGGTATGTCAGTAGAGGAGAGACCCAATCCTCGAAGCTCTCGAACAGAACGGGAAGGAACGTTCCGTGGTGGTCACTAAGGGTGTGCCAAAGGCAGTAAGCGTCGTACCCGCCCACGGCCTCGTCCTGGTTGAGGGACAAGGGCATGCGGTCGAGAGCCCAAAGCCTAAGCCCTCCTCCCATGACAACCAGGGCGATCAGGCCCCATCGCTCCATGAGCACGTCTTGTCGCGTCGCATTGGGCTCAGCCATTTGTTTCCTTGCCATGCTTTATTACGCGGGCTGGAGTCTCGCAAACGGCGCGATGCCGAACGAACAAATGTCTGAGCCGCGGCACTTGGGGGTTCTCTACAGGGAGACAAACATAAGTGCCGTATTCTCGAACAGACCCAGTCATGATTCCGGAGCCATCGATACCCTCATCGAGCATTCTAACGCGAGCGCGAATGAAGCTGGCGCTCGGCCTGCTCGCGCTTGGCAGCCTGGCGGCGGGAGGATGTGGCGACGCCACGACGGATGTGTCCTACGTGGGCACGCCACTCTTTCGAGTCAGGGGTCAGCTGACTGGTGAGCTGCCCAAGACGCCGCTCGTCAGTCCCAAAGTGGGCATCGCGTGGGCCACATCAGATTCGGGCTCAGAGTCGATCGCGGGGCAGACCGTGGGCATTCGCACTGATGCCTTCCCGGCGGCTTTCGACCTTGCGATCATGGCACCTCCGCCCGCAAACGCCGTCGGCTTCTTTGGCGGAGAGCCTACGCCTGGCATTGCCCTTGGCCAGATATGGGCGTTCGATGACGTCGACGGCGACGGAAAGTTCGCACAAACCTTCTCAGAGTCCGATGACATCGCTGCACCCGACAAGATTTTCGGCGCCGCCCAGGGGCTTTGGATCGGATACGTGGTCGATGCCGAAGCGACAATCGCTGGCGTGGTTGCCACAGCCGATCCACTCTCCGAGGCCTTTAAAGCGCGTCTTCGTTCCCTCGAAGGCAAGTATTTCGTCTACGCACCCTGCGAATTTCTGGAGGCCATGGGGGATGCAAGCGACGGCAGTCTCTTTCGCTCCTCCGCTGACGACACGAAGATACTGATGTTCGAGCCAGCCGCGTCGATGTCAGACGCCGCCTTCGAGTCCCTTTTTTGTTCCCCTCGTCCGCTGAATCCCATAACCGAAGAGGAACAACAGGCGTTCGATGCTTGCGTGTCGGGGACCCCAGCGGGAAAAACATCCTTGAAGGTCTCCGGGCTGGCTGCAGGGCAGCTGGTGATCTTCACGGAAACCGAGGCAGACAACGCCTTCGTCGGATATAGAAGCTTTGGAGACGACTTTACAGTCTTCGATAGCTTCAAGATGCCCACGCGCTACTGGGTAGACTTCGAGGAAGGCGAGGAGCCAGAGGCGTTTTCGGAGGCAGCGCTCGGAAACACGTCCTTCTTCTTCGACTTGCCGGAGAAGGGAATTCGCGTTGGCGGACCCGACACGCGGCTTTGTGCCGAGACCCGTGTCTTCACAGACTTTGTGAAACCCACCACGGAGACTCAGTTCAAGGTGGTGTTTGCGGCGCTCTCGAATCTGAGATCAGGTCCGAACTGTGGCGACCCCGTCGAGGGTTGGCTGCACGTGTGCCTGCGCGATTCCGATAAACTTTCCCCCGAGAGCGCCGCTCTCCCGGACCCCTCTCCCTGAGGCTCAGCCGGTGACGGGAGCGGCAGGAGCTCCGGGGAACGCCAGCAGCCTGGCTCGTGTTCGAATCGGTTTACGAAGGGTTTGTTAGCGTCTTCGTCATGAGGGCGTTTTGCATGCTGACGCCCCTCACGACGACCGTCCGCTGATTGACCAGCTCGAAACCGAAACGCAAGAAGAAGGGCTGCGCGGTGAGACTTACATGAGA
Source organism: Myxococcales bacterium (assembly GCA_022184915.1). NCBI lineage: Bacteria > Pseudomonadati > Myxococcota > Myxococcia > Myxococcales > Myxococcales bacterium. The sequence goes on from JAGTJU010000009.1 coordinate 51,687, forward strand.
GTAGAGCGAAGGCAGGTCCATCATGGAGGCTCTGAGCATGATGTGTTTCATCAAATGCCTGCCAACACCCTGCTTGGCGTGCGTGGCACTGACATAAAACTGGTCGATGTATCCGTCGTTCTGGAGATCCGCGAACCCCACGATGACGCCGTCATTCTCCACGACGAAGGGGCGATTGCGCTGCAAGCGAGCGACCCATTCATCCATATCTCGAGTCTCAGGGGCCCACGCCTCGACCTGGCGTCAGCGAGACGTGCTCTGCGCGCCAGCATCAGTCACTTCACTGTCGACACATCCCGGGCCGGGTAGGCTGCTGGCGACCATCTCTCCAATGCTCGCGAAGGCCGTCCCAAGCTGCTCGTCGCACAGCGAAGCCAGGCGGTGGCGCGTGCCCTGGGATGCGACGAAGGCCTGTGTTCTGAGGGACGGGTAACCCTCTCCCCGCAAAAGGCGACAGAGAGGGGAAAGCCCCAGCCCGCCACCGGTGTCGCGAATTTCGTACTGGCCCGTGCCTCCCATCGGTGTCACCGCGGCCAGGAAGACGGAGCGACTGCCCTTGAGGTCGCGCAGCGTCTTTCCTACGTCCTCGATCGGAAGGAGGTTCCCTCGTGGCGGGCTCGAGGCTGCGCAGACACCGAGGCTCCTTGGGCTGGCTTTGGCGTCGACGGGCTGACCGTCACAATCGTGGCCGCTCAAGGCACAACGCAAAGACGGGGTCTGTCCCGCGTACGTCGATCCGCGAACAGCGACGTGTTCGGGGCAGCGCTACAGTCGTCTTCGGCCCCAACGAACACCACCAGCAGGTCCGCATCGGGACGCAAGAAGCCGACATTCTCAGGGGCGGCAGAGGCGGTCAAGGCCACACGCGCGGCCTGCAGAGGATGGGTGTAGGCGCAGCCGCTCGTGCCCACGTCGAGCATGCACCCCACGACCTCCGCAAGGTTGCCGGTAAAGTTTCGACTCGTGCCGTCGCGGACGAGGAAACGGGGCGCCATGTTGGCTCCGCAGCCGGTGATGGGCTTCATGACGCCGCGATCGCCTCCGACGCGACCACATCCCAGCGCCTCCGGCAAGGCGGTAAGCCCCGCGCCCATGTCACTCGTGACCACAGCCACGTGCAGGCCAGGCGCACCCGCGGGAGCATGATCGAGCGCCTCGAGGTGCAGGCTGCGAGACAAGTCGCAGCCAAGAGGCCAATGGTGATTCTGATGCGCTTCACGGTACGCAAGACCCTAGGGCAATAGGCGCAATATGTCGAGAACTGCGCTCGGGTGTGCCATTCGGTCGCAGCGCCTTGCAGCTACGTTACGCGTCGCACCGTCGCTCGATCTGCAAACGTGACCATGGTGTGCCTCGAATCCACGCGCTTGCCTTGATCATGGCACCACAGGCCACGTCAAGGTGATGGCCATTTAAGCAATCTCTCTCGGCGACCAGCACGGGCGCCTGACCACCAAACGCGGGTCGCGTGTCGAGTAGACAGACCCCGTGCCCCCCATGCAGCGTTCAACGTGTTTCGACTTTTCACCGCATCGGCTAAACTGTGCGATGGGTTCGCGTCTGAGCATCCTCGCCCCCCTGGGAGCCTACTTCGCGAAAGCGCCCCGGGCACCCCGCGCAACCATGGCCAAAGCCGAAGTAGCCCCCGCCGTCGACGACGTCAACGAGCTTTACGCCACGCACATTGGGTTGCTGCGTCGGCGGGCCGCGCGGCTGGTGCGCAACGAGGAGCTCGCGAAGGATCTGGCGCAAGAAGCCTTCGTGAGCTTCGTGCTTCAGCAGAAAAAAGGCGCAAAAGCAGAGAGCGCCCCGGCCTTGCTCTTTCGTACCGTCACGAATCTGGCGCTCAATGCCTTGAGAGACCGAAAAACGCGCGAGCGCATCTTGCGTGAAAAAGTGCACCAGCCCGAAGGGGCCGCGGAACCGAACCAACCAGAATTGCGCGCGGACATCCGCTGGGTGCTGGGGCAGGTCGATCCGGATAACGCGCTCGTGGCCATCCATCACTACATCGACGGCATGGATCAGGACGAAATCGCTGCGCTCGTCGGGGTACCCCGCCGCACCGTGGGGCGGCGGCTCGAGCGTTTTGCAAAGCAAGCGCGACGCCTCTTGGAGCTTCCCTGATGGACTCGCGAAAGGTACTGCCCTTCCCCCTCGAGCGCGATCCGGAGACCGAGATCTCGGAGTGGCAGGCGTATCGCTTTGCCGTGGGAGATCTCGAACCGCACGAACGGGCGACCCTGGAGGCAAAAGCAGCTGCCTCGGTGAGTGGCCGGCGCATTCTGGCGGACGCCGAGCGGGCGCGGCAGTCGTCAGAGAGAGAAACGCTCCCGGCCAGGCTACGCGACCAGCTGGAGGCACCGAAGCGACGAAGAGTTACGCCCTGGGCCTGGGTCAGTCTGGTGGCTGCGCCCGCGTGCGCGGTTTTGCTTTTCGTCCTTGGCGGGCCGCGTGGCCCTTTGCCCAACACGGCGGACGAAGGTGAGAGCGTTCGCTCCAAGGGCGAAGCCAGCTTGCGGCTCGGCGTGCGACGAATGAATGGCGAGGTGGTGGTGATGGACGTGCGGGATGTCGACGTGCTTCACCCCGGCGAGCAGCTTCGCTTGCAAGTGACCGGGGGTCACGACTGGCTCGAGCTCGAGACCCGCGGTACCGCTGGATGGCAAGAAGCGTTCAAGGGTCCCGTGAAACCGGGCGGGTGGTTGCCTCTTGGCTTCGAGGTGACCGACGCCGCGCCGATTCGTCTGCGTTGGCGCTTGTGCGTGGCCGGCACGGGTCCCCCGCAGCGCTGCGCTTCAGGCTCTGCCGACATTTCCGTCGAGGCCCCGAAGTGAACCGCGGCTTCGTGCTTGCAGCTTGCGCTATGGCCCTGGCCATGGGCCACTCACCGAGCGCTCATGCGCAAGACCTCCACGAGGCGCGCTACGCCCTCATCATCGGTGCCAACCAGGGAGCGCCCAACGATGTGCCTCTGCGCTACGCCGCACGAGACGCTGTGCGCATGGGTCAGACCCTCCAAGCGGTGGCCGGTTTTCTCCCGGAAAACGTGGTGGTGTTGGAGCAACCCTCTGCCGCACGGGTCAGAGACTCTTTGCGCCGGCTCAACCACCGCATTCGCCTCGAGGTGCAAGCGCCCCGGCGCAGCCTCGTTCTGGTGTTCTTTTCGGGGCACGGGGACAAAGAGGCGTTGCACCTCGGCCGCGAGCGCTTGCCCTGGGATGAACTGCGCGAAAGCACGGTCAGCTCGCCTGCAGACGTGCGCATGCTCTTCGTCGACGCCTGCCGTTCGGGCGTCACCACGCGCGTCAAGGGCATCAAGCCGATCACGCCCTTCGCCATGCCTGCGGAAGAGGAAGGCTTTCCCGAAGGCTTCGTCATCTTCTCGTCCGCTGCAGAGGGGGAGGACGCGCAAGAATCGGACACGCTCGAAGCCTCGTTTTTCACACACCACCTGATCTCAGCCCTGCAGGGGGCTGCCGACACGAATGGCGACGGACGGGTCGCGCTCTCCGAAGCCTATGCCTACACCTCCGAGCGCACCGTCGCGAGCACGGCGGGCGTGGGAGCGGGGGTGCAGCACCCGACGTATAGCTACGGACTCAAGGGACGCGCCGACCTGGCGCTGGCCGCGCCCATCGATCGGGCCCAGGCGAGCCATCTTCTCCTGGACCGAACCGGCCGCTTCGTGGTTTTCACGAAAGGCAAAGAAGGTACGGTGGTGGCGGAAGCCCACGTCACGAAGCCCCCTCGTCATCTGTGGCTCGCTGCGGGTCCCTATTTCGTGCAGATCAGAGAGGCCCGCGAGATTCGTGAAGGGCCCGTGCAAGCCGCGGCGGGTGCCACCGTGGTCGTGACGGGGCAAGGGTTTGCGCGCATCCGGCACGCGCAGCTGCTGCGCAAAGGAAGCGAGGTGTCTCGCGTGTACGGCATGGGCGTGCATGGGGGCTGGGGCCGACCACTCCTCGACTACGAATGGGGACCGCATGCAAGAGCGTTCTTCTCTTTGGACTTGCGAAGCGTCACCATGGATCTGGTGGGCAGCTACACGCAGGGCCAAGCGGTGGAGCCCGCTGGGGGAGACACCACGCTCGGGGAGACGGGGCTTCGCATCGGCGCCAGGAAGGTCTTCGACTTTGGGCCTGTGGCCTTGTCTGGGGGGCTCCGGGCGGGCGTGGGCTGGGTGAAGCAGAGCTTTGCGGCCGACAACGAACAGGCCCGGCAGCGCTGGGTCCCCGTGGCCGGCATGGTCCTGCGCGCCGACGTCATGGCCACGCAACACTGCTTCGTTTCGATTGAAGGTGAGTTGTTGGTGTCGTCCACGCCCACGATCGATTCGGCGAACACGCGGGGATCACACGTGGACGTGCGCCCCCTGCCGGGAGCTGGACTTGGCTGTCATTGGTAAGCCCCACCGTCTGCGCCGGGCGCTCCTGGGCCTGTGTGCGCTTTGCGCCTGCGGAGATCCTCTCGCCGAAAAAGGCTTCCTGGGCACACCGAAGTTCCTGGGGGCGGGGGTGATGTCCTCCTTGGCCCGCCCCGTGAGGGAGGGTGAGCCGCTGACCCTTTCGCTGGCGTGGGCGCATCGCGGTCCGGCCGCAGCGGGCTCGTCGCCACCCTTGGTGCGGCCGCTGCGCCAACCGCTGTCCATCGTGGGCACGGACTTCCCGGCCGCGTTTTCGTTCTCCGTCGTGCAAGACGAGCTCGTGCCCGACCGTCGTCGCTGCCCCACCGTCGTCTCCACCCGGCTGGCTGCGCTGGGGACGGACGCCAGAGCCCCCCTGAGGCGCGACCTGCGCTTTGCGGCCATGCACGCGTTCTTCGAGCCCGGGGCGCAGCTTACGCGCTTGGCCGCAAGCTGGTCCAAGCTGGCCGTTCTGCCAACGATACTGCCTCTTCCTCATGACGAGGATTCGTTCGCAGCCTTGCTGAGCTGCTACCTGGACATGGTTTCGGTAGGAGAGCCGAAGGCGAAGGGGACCTGGCCCGTGTGTTTCGACGTGGCCGATATCCTGCTCGAAGGGGACTCTTTGCCGAACCAGCGACAGCTGCCCATTCCGCAGTTGCCAGGGGGAGCGTCTCGCTACTACCAAAACCTCTTGGCCACGGCGGGCGAGCTGGTCATGCTGGCGGCGGCACCGGGACTCCGCGACGCCCTCGATACCCCCGCCTGCGCCGTGGGCATCACCAATCCCGAAGCGATCCGCGGGCCTTATCACCTGGCCCGTGTGCGCTGCAGCCCCGGCGACCCCGCTGCGTTCGCCTTCGAGATCGTGGACGAAGCGACCACCAAGGTCGTGTTTTCCTCGGACGTGGGCACGATGACAGGGGCGACGCCTTGCGAGCGCGACAGCGTGTTCGACCTCCAGATGATCGAGCCCTCGGGGACACCAGCGGCCCTGCTTCCTCCTGCTGTAACCCTGCGCACGATCATACAAACCACCCTCATGGAAGCGCGAGCGGTGCGCCCGGATGCGCTCATGACCAGGATCAGCGTAAGAGGCATGGATGCAAACGGCATCATCCGTTTCGATCCGCTCGAGGACGTCCTTCGCGGAGCCGAAAGTCTGCTGACGTCGTGGGCCGGAAATCGCACGATCTCCGTGAATTATTCATCGGTGTATGCCCTGACGGGCAAACCCCTCATCTACAGCCAGTACACGGGCGTGCGTACCGAGCTGCTCCCCGCGCCGCAAAACGTCCTGACGGACGAACGGCTCGCGTTGCTGCCAGATGGAGATGCGATTGCCAAGTCACTGGTGGAATCAGGCTGTGCGGTGACGGGCGCCGAGATCGAACAGCTGCTCGTCGTGGTCGTAGCGGGCAAGGTGTTTTTGGGCTTCGCCCGGTCGGGCGTCGGCGTTCACCGCTTGGCCCTCCTGGAGGGCCCCCAGCTGACATGGGACCGACTGGAACCTCCCTGCCCTCCGCCGTGAGCAGCCCCCCGCAGGTTGCGGTCAACGGGGGTGCTACGGCCTCCGCGGGTGGGGCAGCCGACGCTCGTTCATGTCGGCGGCCACCCCATCGCGCTTTGGCCTCGCTTCAGGGATTGCCTGGGGCCAAACACGTGCCGGAGGCTTGGCCCCCCGTCACCACGCAAGCGCCGGGCGCCTTGCAGCTTCGATTGGGGCAGCACGCTTCCCCGATACCGCCGCAGCTTTCGCATCGAGTTTCCGCCCCAACGGCCACGCACGACAAAGCGCCCGTGCAGCGCACCTTGTTCGCACAGCAAGCTTGCCCGGGACCTCCACACGCCACACATTGGGCGACGGAGCCCGACTTTTTGCACACCGCATTGGTCGTACAGGCAGATACGGCATCGCCCTGGCAACAAGGCTGTCCCACTCCGCCACAGGCCACACAGCTTCTGCCGGACTCTGTCCCGGCTTGGCACACGGTGCCTGCGGCCGTGCACTTCCCATCGCAACAGGTTTGTCCGGCTCCCCCGCAAGGTGTGCACGTCGGCGAGGCTTCACCCGTGCACTGCAAGCCGGAAGCCGTGCACGCGCGCGAGGCGCAGCAGGGCTGGTTTTCCCCTCCACAAAGACCACAGCTGCCGTTGGCACAGAGCCCACCTGTCACGGGACATGTGGCATTGGCCGCGACGCAGGTTTCGCCTGCACAGCAGCCTCCGTTTGCACAGTCGTTCGCGGGGCAGCAGGCCTGTCCAGGAGCACCACACGGTTTGCAGGTACCTTGCCCGCTTCCCGCACACGTGTTGGCCGCGCTGCATACCCGATCGTCGCAGCAGGGCTGCCCCGTCGCCCCACACGCGCTGCAGAGCTTCCCGTTGCTGCAGAAGCTCCCGGCTGCGGTACACAAGCCTTCTTCACAGCACGCTTGACCCACGTCCCCACAAGGAGCCGGCGCCTGTCCCCCTGTGCCACCGGTCCCACCCGCTCCCCCGCCGGCCTTACCGCCGGCACCCGCCGTGCCGCCCGTACCGGGTATCCCCCCCATACCGAGGGTGCCGCCCGTGCCCGCGCTGCCGCCCGTGCCCGCCGTCCCCCCCGTGCCCGCGCTGCCGCCCGTGCCCGCCGTCCCGGCGCTTCCGCCACTGTCCGAGGTTCCGCCCGTGCCGCCGGTCTCCGCTTCTCCGCCTGCGCCCGCCGTCCCCCCGTCACCGAGCTCGGAAGAGCCCGCATCGCCCGGGAGGCCGTCCCCCCCGGTGCCGGGCTGCGCTTGCCCACCCTGCCCCGGGCCGCCACTTGCCCCTCCGCTACCGGGCGGCATGAAGCCCCCCCCTGCGGAGCCACCGCTCGAGGCGTCGGTCGCGCCAGACAAGCCGCTGTCGTCCGTCCCACAGCCCACGAGGACCGTACCCACGAGCAGCGCTGCACAGAGCACATGAGAACACAAGGACAATGCTCTATTCTTTTCGCCGAATTTCATAAACTTAGCCTTTCGTCAGGAATTCCTGTCAGCGTGCCTTCGTGGCGGCCAAGGGGCGAAACCTTACAGAGGCCGCGAAAAAAAAAGAGCCTCGAGCCGATTGTTTACCTGACGTTTTCCAAGCCCGAGACGGCACGGCTCCGTGGACACTCGGCCGCCTACCCCCCTTCGGGCGTCATGACGACGAACGCCCGGGACGAGCCCGAACCGCCAGGGACTCGCCGTCGCGAGGGAGGCTCAGCCTCTCAGGCGCTGGTCGATCATGGCCGTGGTGTCGTACTTGGGCGTCCCGAAGCTGTCGGTGGGGACGTCCATCGCTCTTGCCATCGAGCCCAGCAGGCCGTTGTGGGGTGTGCCCTTGAGGTCCAACCAACGTCCCGTTTTGTAGACACCCGCACTGCCAGCAAGGATGAAGGGCACCCGCACGAGGGAGTGCTGTGGGCCTTCTCCCATGTGATTGGCAAACAACAGAAGACTCGCATCGAACAACCGCGCGCCCGAGGCGCTCTTCGTGTCCTTGAAGCGCTTGACCAGATCGGCAAACACCTCGACGAACCACTTGTCGGCGGCAACCTTGCGGGTTCGCGCCTCAGGAGCGAACGGCGCGTGCACCCTGCAGGCGGATGCGCCCCCGCGCACGAATGAGAGGGACCTGCCGACATGAGGCATAAGTGGCGAGCCCCCTCCGTTCGGGAGCAAAAATCTTCACGCCCTCGACACGCCGCGCAACCAACGCGGACACAAGGCACGTCGCAACATGAATTTCGACCTGAGCCCGGGACAAGGGCGGCAGGCCCCTCCGTTGTGACGCTACGCCCCTCGTGTCAGTGTGACGCCTCATAGGTCCGGCGTTCTCGGCCTGCGAGGTCGAGCCGGTCGTGAACGACAACGGAGGGTCACGATGAGTATATTCTACGAAGAACTCGCGCCGTACTGGTCGCTCATCTCGCCGGTGGACGAGTACGCAAGCGAGGCCGACGAACTCCTTCGCCTGCTCCGCGAACGCCGGCCTTCCGCGCGGTCCTTGCTTGAGCTGGGGAGCGGTGGAGGCCACGTGGCACACCACCTTTCGCGCCACTTCGAGGCTCATCTTTCCGACCTCAGTGAAGCTATGCTTGCAAGCTCGCGGCGGCTGAACCCGCACTGCGCGCATACGGTGGGGGACATGCGCACGCTGGATCTCGGCCGCACGTTCGACATCGTCCTTGCGCACGATGCGATCGATTACATGACCACCGAAGACGATCTGCGTTCTGCTTTCGATACGGCGTGGCGCCACCTTGTGCCGGGCGGGCTCGCTTGCTTCATCCCGGACGACGTGGCCGAGACCTTCGAGCCGGGCACCGACGTCTCCGGCGGCGACGCCCCTGACGGGCGGGGGGCGCGCCTGTTCGAGTGGGTGGAGCCTGTCCGTGGGGAAGGCTCCACCGTGAACGTTCACTATGCCTTCTTGATTCGGAACCAAGACGGCACGGTGCGCTCCTACTACGAACGGCACGTCACGGGGCTCTTCCCCCGCGCCACGTGGGAGCGCCTGCTTTCGGAGCGGGGCTTCGGCGTCGAGGTCGTCACCGAGCGGACTGATGAAGACCGGACGCCGAGGCTCGTGTTCTTCGGACACAAGCCAAAGAACGACGACGTGGCCCTGCGCTGAAGCCTCAACGACGGGCAGGCGGTGGCTCTGGCTCCCCGCACTCGATGGCGCCGTCGATCGCCTCGAGACGCCACCCTTCGGCGCCACACATGAAAAGTGCCTGTTGGCCGTCGAGCCTGCACCACAGATACGAACTCCGGCAAGCCCGTCCCTCCTGGGGGCATCTCACGTTGGGGTTCACTCCCACTGGGGGCGGCGGAAGCTGCGTGGGTCCACAGCCGCCTGCGCCTCCCTCACCCCACGGGTCCCCGCCGCCTGCGCCTCCCTCACCCCGCGGGTCCCCGCCGGCTGCGCCTCCCTCCCCCCCCGGGTCCGCACCGCCTGCGCCTCCCTCACCCCACGGGTCCGCACCGCCTGCGCCTCCCTCACCCCACGGGTCCCCGCCGCCTGCGCCTCCCTCACCCCACGGGTCCCCGCCGCCTGCGCCTGCGGCCCCGCCGTACCCTCCGCCACCTTCCAACAGGTCTTGAAGGTCGACCGGCCCGCAGGCCGCCACGAGCGTAGGAAGCAGTGCGATGATGAATGTGAATCGTCGAGCGTGAAGCATGTGCAAAGGAACCTCCTGCTCCCTCTTGCCTTACGGGGGCAGCGCCTTACACGAAACGTGTCTGCCGCAGCGGGAACGGGCTACGGCGCGGGCCACACGAATAACTGAGCTTCCTCAGGACTACGCACGGGGCGCGTACCCCGTTGACGGCGATGCTCCTACACTGAAGCGCCTGGGGCAGGGGGCGGGGCGATACGGAAAAAAGAGGGCCGCGCGCGCTTCGTGCGGCCCACACGAGAGTGACAGGGAGCCAAGATGTTCAGGGCCGCCACTTTTTTTGTCGTTGTTTGCGCCGCGTGTTCCGGCGTGGTGACCGATGATGATTCCCTCGTGAGCGGGGGAGCCAATGGCGGAGACACCGCCAGCGAAGCGCCCGGGGGCGCCGGGGGCACGGGGGGCTCCCCTTCCGCGGGCACCGGTGGGACCCCGAACGCGCCCCCCACGGGCTCTCCCCGGGGCGGCACCGGGGGCCAGGCGCGAGGCGGGGCCGGGGGCCAGGCACAAGGCGGGGCCGGGTCCTCTGGCGGGACCGGCGGCACGCCCGCGGCCGGCGGAGGTGCGGGCGGAAGTTTGGTGGGTGGAATGAGGGGCGGAGGAGGCCAAGCGGGGAGCCCTCCCAAGCCCGTAGGCGCCTACGAGTGCACGATCGTCATGGGTCACGACCAGGGCAAGTGGATCGAATCCGATCCCTTTTCGAATCTTCTCGACGATGCCGGGTGGCAGCACACCATGAACGGAGGCGTGAACCACTACCGCGCGTCCGATCGGCGCGGGTGGCAGTCGATGCCGTCTTCACGGTGCACGCGTGCTTGGGACAAGCCCGATCGTCTCATCTTGATCGTGTGGGGGCATTCAGACTTCGATGCGGCGAGCGAGTGGCGTGACGTGTTGGCCGAGGTGGTGGCCACCGCCCGGAAAGAGTACCCCTCCCTTCGCCGCATCAACCTGCAGCCGGTGGCCGCGAAACCGGGATGCTCGGGATACGGCAGCGCGGATCTGCAGACCATCTTGGACGCCGGAGCGCTCTTGCGCTCTGACGTGGTGGAGCCTGGGATCCGCATCGAGGTCTCGGATTGCAAAGATATCGACGGCCTCGATCGCTTCACGTCGGACGCCGCTGCGGCTGCGTTCGCCACGAAGTTCGCGCAGCACTACGGCACCTCGAATTGACGGTCTTATCCGTGATCTCGTGAGCATCCGCGAGGGCGAACAGCACCACGTTCCGATCGTGCAGCATCGCAACGCCCCAGGCTGACGGGCTGAGGATGGGCCGGCTCAGGTCTTGCGGCCGCAAGGCAGTACGGACTCTGCTGGCAGGAGTCGGCTCAATTCGGCAGACAGTGTCTGCGAAATCATGTCGGGCGTCATAGGGTGAAGTCCCGCAGACAGTGCCTGCGAAATTCCGAGCGCGGGCCACGTGAGCACCAACCCGATTAGACCGGTCACCCCTCGAATGCCTCTGGCTTGGGAACCGCATTGCACGGCGGACGCCTTTTCGGCATCCGCAGGGGGGAGGTCCTCGGGTGGGGCACCGACGACCAGAACCACGCGGGCATCACGCCGGCCGCTATTCCCAGCGCCGTCGCAGATGCGACGAATCCAGCCGCCTTGGGGGCGCATTCCCAGATCTCCAAAGTTAGCCCTAAAGTGTTCTTGTTTGCGCTAACGTGGCGCTTTGAAAAAAGCAGCAAAAGCACCCCCCACGAAAGAGGAGCTTGACCTCAACGAAAAGGTCCGCGCTTACATGATGGCGGCGGTGCACGCTTCGTGGTGGCCAGCCGGAAGTGTTGGATGCGCTCGAGCGCATAGCCGCATTGTCGTCGCTCCCATTCGCTCATCCGCTGTTCAGTCAATCTGGAAAAAAGAGGGGTGGGAGGACAAGCTCATCGCGGCCTGTGCTGGCACGAAGCTAGCAGGGCCGCTGAAGCACCCCTACGAATCTTGGCACTGGTGGCTAAAGTGATGAGTGAACGCACCTCGGTATTCATTCAGAAAGCCGCCGTCGCCGCTGTGGCATGTTGCTGCCTGGGGGCTACTCAAGCATGTAAGCGGTCACCCGATCACCAAGCCTCAGTCGTTTCTCCCACGGCGTTGCCTGTCATAGCCCCCAAGCCCACGGAATGGTCAAAGGGACCAGACCTTTCATCCTTGCCGAATGAAGGGCAGGACCAGCGGCGTTCCACGGTGCGCGATTCGCTTCAGCCGATGGGAGCTTCCGCATTTTTAGAGCCTGCAGGAGATACGCACGTCATGGGGATGGCCCATTTTCAGGACACAGTCACCGGCATGCGTGTCACCGTCGCGGTCCAGGGGCTTGCGCCCGGGACTTACGCTCTTCGTGCCGATGAGTTCTTCTACGGGCCTCTCGAGGGAGATAGTTGCGCTGAATCGCAAAAGACCGACGTGAATGGTCAACCTGTAGTCTGGCTTTTTGGCCCTCTTGAAGCGGGAAAGGATGGCGTAGCTCGTCTGGATAGGCTGTACGAAGGAATTGGCAATGACGGCGGCCCGTACAGCGTCCCTGCGCTGCCCGTTTACAGCAAGAAAGGCGCCTTCGTGACCATCAAGCAAAAACAGTTTAGTCTCTCAGGAAGAAAGCTCACCCTTCACAAGTGGGCTGCCGATGCGCAGCCTGAACTTGGCCCACCCATCTCATGCGCAATAGTTCACAGCGACCGCACTTTCGGCGAAGCCACGTTCAAGCCGTTCCCCGGCCAACGCATCAATGGCACGGCTTACTTTGAGCAAGGTGAAGATAACCGCGCCCTGCTTGAATTGGAGCTATCGGAACTGACAGTGGGGAAACACCGTTTGGTCGTGCACGAGTTCGCCGATTGCGACAACGTCACAGCCACCGGAGTTGGCGAGCCTTACCAACCAGAAAAGGCAGAACTAGTTACCGAGCCGAATTATGGCTGGCCTTTGAAACAAGGTGACCTAGGAACATTCACGGCTGGTGAACAGGGAACTCTCAACGAAAGAAAGATCTTCCGCCATCCGCTCACCAGCGGCAGCCCGCACATCATTCGGGGCCGTGCCATCGTTGTCGAGAGGCTTGCCAATGATGCAAGCCAGAAAGCCACGCGCATTGGCTGTGGAATGGTGACAGGTTTCTGAGGACGGGTCACGCCAACGTCCGCGCCTCCATGACCCGCCTACCGGGAAACGGGGTTGAACCTGAGGAAGGGGATGTGCGCGAGGGCGGCCTTGATGCACTCGCTGATGAGGATGGTGCCTTCGCTCTTGAGGCGCGGCGACCCATTTTACGAAGTGACAGGGGGCCCTCATGCTCAAAGAGATGGGAAGGGGCGGGCTTGCCGCTTCGGCTTTTGCGATGAAGCACCCCCGATCTTTCTCCACGATGGCAATCCGGGTCCCGCCCATCGTGGCGGTTTCGACAGGAGCGTAAGCCGGCTTAGCCGTCTCCGACGAGGTGCCAGGCAGGAGCGCATCCGCCGGGGAACTTCGGTTTGTTGAAAGGTGGCTGTTCGGCTGCTTGCAGGCGGCCGCGGCCACGAACACGAAGGCGGCGCTCAGGCGAGATCCCAAAACCAAGCCTCTTGGGAAGCCGCGAAGTAAACACTAGACCTCATTGGCCGACAATATCAACCAAACAGGGTTGCGGTGACACCTCGCTGCATCGCCACGGGTTCATGGCCCACCTATCGGGAAACGGGGTTGAACCTGAGGAAGGGGATGTGCGCGAGGGCGGTCTTGATGCGCTCGCTGATGAGGATGGTGCCTGTGCTCTCGTAGAGACGGAAGAGATGAAAGCCGTAGGTCTGCGAGTCGTCGATCACGAGATCAGTGAAGATGGTGTCGAGCTTGGCTTCGCCGTCGAGGTTGACCCATTCGGATCGATTGAGGTCCGCGACCTTGAAGAGGCCAAGGATGTTGACACCGAAGTAGGGGAATTCCTTTCCGGTGTCAGTGTCGCGCATGACGGCCGGGTAGATGTCGATGTTGTCGACGCCGCTCGAGCGGAGCGCTTCGATCATTTGGGGGTTCATCAGGCACATGTACTCGTCAACCATCGGCGGTGGCTGGGGGTCGTCCCAGGGACCTGTGACGCTTATGGGGACGACGATGGGGTTCGGAGGCGATTTATCGAAGCGTTGACCCAACGCCCAGCTGCGCACACCATCGAAATCGATGCCGTCGTTGACGTCGTAGTAGACATTGTCTTCCGACATTGGATAGTCGTACATGAGGCGATAGTACATACGGGGTACCTTTCAGGTTCCAGTCGCTGCCTTGGTGGTGGACCAGGCCGAGGTGAAATAGCCGTTGCTCACCGGCCACTTTCGCACGGGGCCTCGCAGAAACATCTTGTGGACGGCGGCAAGGCGGTTGAGGCGACCGACCAGGCCATACGGCGGCCGGGACTTATCCGAAAGCTCCTTGCCGCAGATCCCGCACCTTTCCGGGGCATGCAAAGTGATCTTGTCTGCGAGGGCGCGAAGGCTTTGCTTCACCTGAGCACTGTAGATGGGGTGCGAATCGTGAAACTGGGCTCGTGCCGCGTTCATCGCGGCCATGGCGTACTCGAGCTTGAAGACGTAGTCAGACCACTTCCGTGAAAACATCGAGTCTTTGCTGACCCCGTAGTTCCCTGGCAACCACACACCATTCTGGGCTGAGTTGACGTCATAGCCGATGTCGTCGCGCACCTTGCCGCGCTTTTTCTCCATGAGATCGAGGAGCTTGGGCGTCTTGGCCAAGGAGGCATTGCCCGGGATCACGTGGTGAGCTGCCGGGGTGACCGGGGCGGTGACGGTGACCGCGTCTCCATTGACGACGTGGGGGACCTTTACCTGCCAACTTGGCCGAAATCCGAGGTTCTTGCCGAGCTTGCTGGAGTCGTTGTGTAGGTCGTTTTCGGCATCCCCCATGGAACTTGGTTGTTCGTCCAGGTCGTTTTTCTGGCTGCCGGCGGGGGGCTCCTCACAGGCCCAGCACGGCTCGTCGCTGTCCGGCGTGGCGACCAGTGCCGCTATTTTTTCACCGATTTGCATGGCACGGCCTCTTTAGGGAGCCCCGCAGTTGGCGCTGGGGGCGCCGCAGGAAGTGAAGCCGCAAGTGGGTGTGATGTTCGCAGCAGCGCTGTTGCCGTGACCCGTGGAAAGCACGCCACTTGCTGCAACGGCGCTAGAGCACGAAATGCCGCTTATCTCGTTGTCCGTCACGCTGACCCTTTCGAGCCGTGTACCAGGGGCGGGGGATTGGATGGCAATGCCGCCCCAGGGAAAGCCGGTGAAAAGCCCCGGCCCATTGCCTGACACGAGCGTCCTTTCGAGCACCAGCTTCCCACCCTCCACAAGCACCCCCCCTCCCGGGTTGTTGACGACCCTCGCGTTGTCGACCCGTAAGGTGCCACCGGTCGTCACCTTGAGGCCTGGGTCGCCCGCCTCCAGCTTGAGATCGCGCAAGTAAACCTCCCCGCCGGTGGCTTGAAAGCCAGGCCCAGCGCCACCTCGCACCAACGCCCCCGCCTTGCCCACCACGCTCACCTTCCCTGGCCCGCTCCACGTGGCCCGATCGACCGCTCCGGGCCCCTTGAGCACCACGAGCGGCTTGCCCTGCGCCTTGGCCGCGTCCACGCCTTGCTGTAGCCCACACAACGGCATGGCTGCCGAGCCTGCGCCCGGGCCTGCGGCGCACTTCGAGGGCAGGTTCTCGACGAAGACGGTGTCGGCGGCGGTGGCGCATCGGCCGTCTTCGTGGCGCATGCAAACGCCCGGGTCGGCGCCCAGCTTCGCAACGCATTCAGGGTCACCCTCGCACGCGCGGCATGCGTTGGCGGCACAGATGGGTTTGGCCGATAGCAGACAGTCGGCGCTACCCGCACACTCGACACAAAGGCCGCCCGCGCACGCGGGTGTCCCGGCACTCCTCACCTTGCACGCATCCGTTGCCGCCCCAGGAGCGTCACAGGCCGCGCACGCTCCCGCTACGCACGCCGGCGCGCTCGAGGGGCAGGCGTCGTGTGACAGACATGCCACGCACCTTCCACTGCTCGTGTCGCAAAACGGCTGGGCGCCATCAAGGGCTGCGCAGGCTCCGTCATCGGCGCAGCCACCGCAAAGCCCGGTGGCAAGGTCGCAGATGGGAGCGCCCTCGGAGCACGGCGCCTCCGTCGAGCACCCCGGCTCCCTGGCATCGCCACCACCCGTGCCGCCCATGCCATCGCCGTCAACGAGCAGCGTCGCGTCTGGTCCGGCGTCTACCCCGGCGTCGCCGCTGATGCGGGTTTCAGACTCGCACGCTGCCTGAAGCGTGATGAGTGCCACCCAGGTGAGCAGAAGCGAGGCCGCTTTACGGCGCGTGCCGGTCAGGGCGCCCATGGCCCACCTATCGGGAAACGGGGTTGAACCTGAGGAAGGGGATGTGCGCGAGGGCGGCCTTGATGCGCTCGCTGATGAGGATGGTGCCTGTGCTCTCGTAGAGACGGAAGAGATGAAAGCCGTAGGTCTGCGAGTCGTCGATCACGAGATCAGTGAAGATGGTGTCGAGCTTGGCTTCGCCGTCGAGGTTGACCCATTCGGAGCGGTTGAGGTCCGCGACCTTGAAGAGGCCAAGGATATTGACACCGAAGTAGGGGAATTCCTTTCCGGTGTCAGTGTCGCGCATGACGGCAGGGTAGATGTCGATGTTGTCGACGCCGCTCGAGTGGAGCGCTTCGATCATTTGTGGGTTCATCAGGCACATGTACTCGTCAACCATCGGAGGTGGCTGGGGGTCGTCCCAGGGACCTGTCAGCGTGATGGGGACGACGATGGGGTTCGGAGGCGACTTATCGAAGCGTTGACCCAACGCCCAGCTGCGCACACCATCGAAATCGATGCCGTCGTTGATGTCGTACCCGGCGTCGTCCTCGGACATGGGGTAGTCGTACATGAGACGGTAGTACATGCGTGTTGCCTTTCAAGATCCTGTTGATGCTTTCATGACGGACCACCTCGACGTGAAGTAGCCGTTGCTGACGGGCCACTTTCGGACGGGGCCTCGCAGAAACATCTTGTGGACGGCGGCAAGGCGGTTGAGCCGGCCGACCAGGCCATACGGTGGCCGAGACTTATCCGAAAGCTCCTTGCCGCAGATCCCGCACCTTTCCGGGGCATGCAAAGTGATCTTGTCTGCGAGGGCGCGAAGACTTTGCTTCACTTGAGCGCTGTAAACGAAATGCGAATCGTGAAACTGGGTCTGGGAAACGTTCATCGCGGCCATCGCGTACTCGAGCTTGAAGACGTAATCGGACCACTTCCGTGAAAACATCGAGTCTTTGCTGACGCCGTAGTTTCCTGGCAACCACACACCATTTTGGGCTGAGTTGACGTCATAGCCGATGTCGTCGCGCACCTTGCCGCGCTTTTTCTCCATGAGATCGAGGAGCTTGGGCGTCTTGGCCAAGGACGCATTGCCCGGGATCACGTGGTGGGCTGCCGGGGTGACGGGGGCGGTGACGGTGACCGCGTCTCCGTTGACGACGTGGGGGACCTTTACCTGCCAACTTGGCCGAAATCCGAGATTCTTGCCGAGCTTGCTGGAGTCGTTGTATAGGTCGTTTTCGGCATCGCCCATGGAACTTGGTTGTTCGTCCAGGTCGTTCTTATGGCTGCCGGCGGGGGGCTCCTCACAGGCCCAGCACGGCTCGTCGCTGTCCGGCGAGGAAACGAGCACGGCTATCTTCTCTCCAATCTGCATCTAGCCTCAGGGAGCCCCGCAGGTGGCGCTGGGGGCGCCGCAGGAAGTGAAGCCGCAAGTGCTTCCGACATCCGTAGTGCCATCACCATTGCCGGTTGCTCGAACGCCCGCGGCCTGCACGGCAGAGGAACAGGACACTCCGGAAGCCCTGTTGTCCGTCACGCTGACCCTTTCGAGCCGTGTACCAGGGGCGGGGGATTGGATGGCAATGCCGCCCCAGGGAAAGCCGGTGAAAAGCCCCGGCCCATTGCCTGACACGAGCGTCCTTTCGAGC
The DNA here is from genome assembly GCA_022184915.1 of Myxococcales bacterium. Taxonomy (NCBI): domain Bacteria; kingdom Pseudomonadati; phylum Myxococcota; class Myxococcia; order Myxococcales; species Myxococcales bacterium. Next base: position 69,258 of record JAGTJU010000009.1, read on the forward strand.
ACCAGCTTCCCACCCTCCACAAGCACCCCCCCTCCCGGGTTGTTGACGACCCTCGCGTTGTCGACCCGTAAGGTGCCACCGGTCGTCACCTTGAGGCCCGGGCCGGCCCGCCTCCACCTCCACATCCCGCAAGTAAACGCAGTCCCCGCCCGGTGGCTTGCCAGCCCAGGACCCAGCGCCGCCGCTGCACCAACGCCCCCGCCTTGCCCACCACGCTCACCTTCCCTGGCCCGCTCCACGTGGCCCGATCGACCGCTCCGGGCCCCTTGAGCACCACGAGCGGCTTGCCCTGCGCCTTGGCCGCGTCCACGCCTTGCTGTAGCCCACACAACGGCATGGCTGCCGAGCCTGCGCCCGGGCCTGCGGCGCACTTCGAGGGCAGGTTCTCGACGAAGACGGTGTCGGCGGCGGTGGCGCATCGGCCGTCTTCGTGGCGCATGCAAACGCCCGGGTCGGCGCCCAGCTTCGCAACGCATTCAGGGTCCCCCTCGCACGCACGGCATGCGTTGGCGGCACAGATGGGTTTGGCCGATAGCAGACAGTCGGCGCTACCCGCACACTCGACACAAAGGCCGCCCGCGCACGCGGGTGTCCCGGCACTCCTCACCTTGCACGCATCCGTTGCCGCCCCAGGAGCGTCACAGGCCGCGCACGCTCCCGCTACGCACGCCGGCGCGCTCGAGGGGCAGGCGTCGTGTGACAGACATGCCACGCACCTTCCACTGCTCGTGTCGCAAAACGGCTGGGCGCCATCAAGGGCTGCGCAGGCTCCGTCATCGGCGCAGCCACCGCAAAGCCCGGTGGCAAGGTCGCAGATGGGAGCGCCCTCGGAGCACGGCGCCTCCGTCGAGCACCCCGGCTCCCCAGCATCGCCGCCGCCCGTGCCGCCCATGCCATCGCCGTCAACGAACAGCGTCGCGTCTGGTCCGGCGTCTAACCCGGCATCTGCTTCTGGAAAGAGGCATCTATCCGCGACGCACATCGATCCGGTAGGGCAGTCGTTGGCCGTGTTGCAGAACCCTGGCTGCAGAACCGGCTCCCACAGGTTGCAGGCAGAGAACAGGCACACTGTCGTCAAGAGCGCCGCGAGCTTCAAAACGTTCCTCCCAAAGCGAGATACAGGCCCAGCCCCCCACCGATGAGACCCAACGCACCCACCGCGCCGGTCGTGAAACCGAAGCCCTCGTTCCGGCTCTTGCACGCTCCGTCCGCCGCTTCCTCGTCGCAGCTTCCGTGCTGCACCGCCAAAGCCACGAGAGTGGCCAAACCCGCGACCGCCAGCCCCACTCCCACAGGCCGTTGCCACGAGCGACTCGGCGGTGGCGCCTGCGCCTTGTCGCTGACAGCCGGCACAGTCACCGTGCCGGCCTGATGGGCTCGAGCCGCTTCGCACGCTCTGATCATGGCCCTCGAGATCTCTTGCTCGAGCCACACCGTACTGCAGATCTTGTCTTCGACCACTGAAGGCTCCGACACAAGAACCTTGCCGTCGGCCAAGGAGACGCTGAGCGCGTATTCACAATGTGCCCGCTCTCCCTCCGACAACGCAGCGTCAACAGTCGCGCTGAACTCGGCACGGCCACCCGGAGCTATGACAGTGCAGCCCGCAGCTGAAAGGGCCGCCGTGGACAGAGCCTGTAAGTCGATCGTTTCGCCGTAGGCTGTGAAGGGGGCGGGGCTCTCCACCACGAAGCGCGGGGCCGGCGTCGCCATCGCCCACGAAGGCGTGGCCGCCAAGATGACTGCTGCTGTGAAAAGTCTCACGAGATCTCCTGCTTGGCCCACTTATAGAACGGAACCGTCGAAACCTCCACCAACCCCCACCCGCCCTACGGGCGCGCCGGCTGCGCTGCCGACCGACGTTCCGCGATCTCTGCACGAAGCTTGAGTAGCCGCGGCTCATCCGGAAAAGTGGACAGGCCTCGCGTGGCCGCGCGTTCGGCACTGAGGAGCAGCCCCCTGGCCCAGTGGACGCGCGCCACCAGAAGGTGCGCCTCCACGGTCTCCTCTTCCTTTAGGCTGTCGTTCGCAGCATTCAAGGCCGCCACAAAGTCCCCTCCGCCCATCAGTCGCTCTGCCGCCAAGACCAGCTTGCGCGCCGCTGCGCTGGGGCTATTGGCGGGAGTCTCCACGACCGATGGCAATTCCTGGGGTGTGTCGGCTTCCGGTGCGGCCGCCGGCGCGGGCATCGCCGATGCCGGCTTGGGCACAGAGCGAGGCTGCGGAGCAGGTCGTACGGCGGTCGGGGGCACGGCCGGCGCTGGCGGTACCGGCAACGGTTGCGGCACCTCCGGGGCCTGCGGTGAGGGCACCACTTCGCGTGCAGCTGGGGGCGGGGTGGCGAGCTGTCTTCCGGGGCTGCGGCTACCTCGCTCACGCCACGCCGATACCCCGCCAAAGAGCAGCGCAATCACCAACCCCGCGAGCATACCCCAACGCCAGTGCTGGGCTCGCGACCTTGCCAGGGCCGGAACACGCTCCGTCGCCGAAACGTTTTCGTTCCTCGCGGGAACGGCGGGCATCTCCTCCGCCGCAAGCCGCAAACGGTCTTCCTCCGCTCTCTCCCTTGCCACGTCCTCGGCGAAAACCTCGCAAAGGAAAGCGGAGAGAGAGGCCGCGTCATCGTGAGCCAGCAGATGCGGCCGCAGCGCCTTCAAGAACGCGCCCGCGCCGCTATAGCGATCCTCGGGCTCCGACGCCAAAGCCGTCATCACGATCCCTTCGAGGTCCTCGGGCACCCGCTTGTTGAACTGCGACGGCCGCGGCGCCTCCGCAGGCCGGCCCTCGATGCCGCCGAACAGCCGCCGTGAGGCCAGCATTTCCCACAGCATGATCCCCACGCTGAAGATGTCGCTGCGGGCATCCAGCGGGCGCCCGGCGACGTGCTCGGGCGCTTGGTAGTTCTCCTGCCCCCACTGGCCATTCATGGCCTCCGGCGCGTGATCCCGCCACGCGCCCAGGCCCAGGTCGATGATCTTCACTGCGCCATCGAAGCTCAGCATCACGTTGGTGGGCGAGATGTCTCTGTGAACGAAACCTCGTCCGACCGCTTCGTGCAAGTGTCCCAGCCCCTGAAGGATCTCGTTCGTAATGAATAGGGCGAGGCCGATGGGAATCCGACGCCGCATCTGCGAGGCCCTCGTCATCACCTGGGCCAGGGAACGGCCCCGGATGTACTCCATCGCGAAGTAGGGCGTACCCTCGACGTCGCCAGCCTCCGTGGCAAACACGACGTTCCGATGAGCCAGCCTGGTCATCAGTTGAGCTTCGCCACGGAAGCGCGCGAGCAGCTCGGGGTTGGCGCGATCGGGCCGCATCACCTTCACAGCGCAAAGCCGACCGCCCGAGGCCGCGAGGAAGATGCGCCCCATGCCGCCTTCAGCAAGCGGCTTGAGCAGCACGTGCCTTTGGCCAAAGCGGCGGGGCAGCGGGGGTTCCGATGGATTCATTCCGCTCATCGCGCATGCCCGGTTGGCTGTACGGGCGGCCTTTCAGGGGGCTCGTCTGAGCTCCCTTTGATGAGCGCAAGGCCCGCAAGGGTCAGGGCCAGCGTCGTTGCCACGATCACGGCAGGCAAAGCCCAGCGCGGGTGACCCTTCTCTGCAGAAGCGCCGTTCCCAGGCACTGCCGATCTCAGCGGCGAGGGCCTCTCGTTCTGCCCCAGATTGGGAAGCGGCAGAACCTTGGTGTTGCCAATGGCGACAGCCTGCTTGGAAGGCGCAAAGCTTTCCTTGAAAGACACACTCATTCTGAAGCCATCGAAAGTGCTCATGTCTGCATCGCTTGGGTCCACGTAGTGATCCTGCCAATAGCCCTGGCGCTTGTGCGCCACGAAGGGCAACAGGGCCTTGCCGAAGTCGAAAACGGATCCGAAGCGCATCCTTGGATCGGAATGCATCGCGCGCAGGATCACGACCTCGAGCTCATGCGGAATGTCGGAACGCAAGGAGGTGGGGCGTACGATGCGCCCCTCGGCGATGCTGCGCAAGATGGCGAACAGGGTCGAGCCGTCGTGGGCCCGCCGGCCCGTCACGCATTCGTAGAGCACGGCACCCAGTGCGTATTGATCGGTTGCAGGGCTCGCGGGAGCCCCCGCGGAAGCCTGCTCGGGCGCCATGTACGAGGGCGTGCCGATCAGCATCTTGGCGTGCGACAGTCCCGGCGCGGCGTCGTTCAGCTGCTTCGCGATGCCGAAATCCAAGACTTTGGGCACAGTCTGGCGCCCCCCGACCCGCGCCAGGAAAATGTTGTCCGGCTTCAGGTCCCGGTGGATGATGCCCTTCTTGTGAGCTTCCGTTACGCCGGAGCTCACAGCCAACAGCACCTCCGCTGCGCGCGAACAGCTGAGGGGACCGCGCGCAAGGCGGCTCCCCAGTGTCTCGCCAGTCAAGTGCTCCATCACCAGGTAGGAGACGCCGACGTCACGGCCGTAATCGACCACGCTCACGATGTGTGGATGCTCGAGCTGCGACGCCGCTTGCGCTTCTCTCAGGAACCGCTCCTCGGCCGAGGGCTCCGCGGTCACTTCCGGCGCCAAGACCTTGATCGCGAACATCTTGGCGGCGATGCGGACATGTGAGGCTTTGAACACGGTTCCCATCGCGCCCTGTCCCAGAGGAGCTTCGAGCCGGTAGTGTGCGAGAGTGTCGCCCACGTCGACGAGGGGGTGGGGTCGTTTTTCCTGCGCAACCAGCGGCGTTGACGGACGCGGCTCTGGTGGCAAGACCTGGGTACGCGGCAGGACAGAAGGCACGACCTCGGTGTCGTGGGCGAGCGCAGCTTCGGGCGCTGGACCCGAAGGCTCCTCAGAGTGCACAACATCCTGCACAGCAGGAGCTGCCTCTTCGGGGGCAACGGCGGGCGCGTTGAGTTCTGCCATGGCCCAAGCGAGCGAGGTCGGCATCACCTCGGTCTGGTCGCTCAGCGGGCCCCGCGGTACCGGAGCCGCCGGGCCCCAGTCCCTCCCAGGCACGGCCTGCGGAGCAGACGTGGGCTCCTCGTCCGGTAGGAGGCTTCCTATTGGGGCTTTCGCGAAGGGATCAAACGCGTTCTTGTTTTTCGGGGGCCCGCGCTTGACCGAGACGCTCACGCGGCTCCCGAGCACGACGACCTGCCCAGGACGCAGACTGACGAACTCGCGTACGTTCACGGGCTTTCTGTTACCCAGGAGTGATCCGTCTCGTGAGCCGAGATCGATGTAGTGGACGGAGTCTGCGTCGAAGGTGAGTTGCCCATGTACGGCCGAGACGCCGGGGCGCCGAACGACGAGGTCGCACGCACCTTCGTCCTGGCCAAGCACGATGGGGGACGTAAGGAAGCGGTACTCGTACTCGTCTTCAGTGAGATGGTCGTACAGGGTGACGGTCAAGCCCCACGGTTGCCGCGGCTCCGCGGCTATTTCATCCCCGGGACGGGTCACCACAGCCTCGTACCTTACTTCCGAGCCAGGCGCCAGACACAGCGGATGCACGTCGGATCCCGTCGGCATCGTCCGATCCGAACAGCGCACTGCGCTAGACACATCAAGCCCCAGCACACGCGTTTGCCTCGGCGGCATCTCACCCCTTGATGCCGCCACAACGATCCCTCGCCTTCGCCCGTATCAGGGCCGAGGTTCTCGCGGCCACGTCCTGGGTTCCGAAAGGCCGCGTCACGACCTACACTGCGGTGGGAGCGCCGCTTGGCATCTCCGCCAGGCAGGTCTCCCATCTGCTGGCCACCCTCACCGACGAGGAGAGAGACCTCGTCCCGAGTGCCGCCAACCCCGCCCGGCGCCAGCTTCAAGCCGCCGAGCTCGAAGCGGACGGTGTCCGCACCGAGCCCGGGCCCTCGCCCCGGGACCTCCGAATCGAGGCCTTCGCAAGGCGCTTTTTCGACGCCTCCCTGCGAAAAGCCCAACCGGGGCCCGTGCCCCGGTACGCCGACCCCCACACCCGGCCCCGCTTCGCGCGCGCCGAGGCCTTCGGGTACCCCATGCCCCCCCAAAGCCCCGATTCATCCAAGGCGCCCCGGTAAGGGGCGGTGTGCCCGCGCCGGCCCCGCCACGGGACAAGAACTTTTTTCTGACGAACGTCTGTAAGGACGGGAGAAGAGCGGCCACTCCTAAAGGCGCACCGTGGGGCAGACGGCGCCCCCGGCAGCGATGAGCTGGCACCCTCTGGTGTCGCAGTACCGAAGGAGAACGAAATGCAGATGGTAAAGTTAGGTGGTCATGGCGCCCTGCTCGCAGGAGTCCTCAGCCTCATGGGCCTCACGGGCTGTGAGCTCGTCGGCCCTGGGGTGGAAGACGTGGTGGAGGGCGCCCAGGAGCCCAAGAAGCCCCGCCCCGGAGAAATCGTCGAACCCAAGAAGCCGGGCAAGGACGACGAATGCCCCGATTTCAGCACCTCCGACTGCTGTAAGTTGTCTGAGCTTTACGCCCAGTATTCCGAAAAGCTCCCCGGACTGTCGGAACCCGACCGAGCGGCGGCCAACCATCGCATGGCTTGCATGAAGCCTTACCTCGTCAACTCTTGCCGGTTCGACTCCCTGCCGGCGGCCCGCTGTGCAGCCCCCGAAAAGGAGACCAGCTGCCCTGACTTCAGCACCTCCGACTGCTGTAAGTTGGCCGAGCTTTACCAATCCTACGGCGAAAAGCTGCGCTCGGGTTCGCCCGACGCGACTACCGCCGAAGGCCTGCGTGAGCGCATGGTCTGCATGAAGCCACATCTCGTCGACGTCTGCGGCTTCGAGAGCCTGCCCGTCGCCCGCTGTGAGGCCCCTGCAGAGGAGGAGCCAGAGGACACCCTGTGTGACCGTCTCGTTGCCTCCTACGCCCAGGCGCTCAAGGCCGCAGGCAAGGGTGACGAGAAGGCCCTGGAATCGCTGGACTCACTCTACGGCACGATCTCCGTCAAGTGCCCCGACGTTGACGTTCCGCCACCGCCCGTCAAGTAAAGATTGAGCACTCGAAAAAGAGCCCTGGGAGCCTCGTGCTTCCGGGGCTCTTTTTTTTGACGACGGATAGGGGCATCCGTTCGTATCCTGGCAAGCATGAAGCCCGTGGGGAAAGTCGTTCAGCTTTGGCGCTATCCCGTCAAAGGCATGGCAGGAGAGAGCCTGTCAACCTGCACCGTTGGTGCACAGGGCATCGAGGGCGACCGTATCTGGGCGGTCTGGGACACGGCCCGACAAGAGGTTCAAAGCTGCAAGTATCGCCCGCAGCTTCTACTGTGCAGCGCGCGCCTCCGACAGGGGCCCGCCGTCGACTTCGAAACGACACCTTTACGCGGCCCCGATGCCAACGGTTCAACGGCAGCCCCGGCGGACATCACGTTTCCGGATGGAACCTCGATGGGAAGCGACCATCCCTCCGTGCATGACAAGGTCTCCGCGCTCGTGGGTCACGCCTCGCGTGTCGAGGCCCTGCGCGCCCCTCAACAGGAAGGTTTCTTCAAGAGGTACAAAGCGAAGGGGCATGACTGGCGGGCCGAGCTGGCCGCAACATTCACGCGTGAGCCCGGTGAACCGCTACCCGACCTCGACAACCTGCCTGCGCGGGCGGTTCAGTTCGTCACGATTCCGGGAACGTTTTTTCTGGTTGCCCCGTTGCACATCGTCACGACCGCGACGATGGAGCATTTCGCCGCGCTTCGGCCAAAGGCCGATTGGGACATCCGCCGGTTTCGACCCAACATCGTCATTCAGCCGCTCGACGGCGAAACAGGCCTGGTTGAACAAGCCTGGATCGGACGTACTTTGGTGATCGGTGAGGCCCACTTCCAGTGCACCGAAACAGCGCCGCGATGCGGAGCCGTGACCCGCCCGCTGGAAGAACTGCCCAAGGACGCATCCATGTTGCGAACCATCGTCAAACACGGCGATCAAAACCTGGGCATCTACGCAACGACGGGTGACACCCATGCCCTGCACGTGGGCGCGCCCGTCTACGTTGTTTGACGGGCGACTGGACGAGTTGGCGTACCTGCAAACCACGCTGGCCGAGCCTTCGCGTGCTGTTATACGGTTGCGACCTTGAGGCCCGGAATCCGCCCGAAATCTTTCGGTTTTCTCGTTAGAAGACGCAGCCCGTACGCCACCGCGGTGCTGCCTATCAGCAGGTCGTGCGCTCCAATCGACGTTCCGCTCGCAGCCAAAGCAGCTGAAAGTTGCGCGTGAACGCGAGCTGCGGCCATGTCGAAATCGAGCGTGCGTGCTCGGGTCAAGATTGACTCAACAAAAGCTTCTCTCTTCAAACGTCGGCTTTCGTCCGCTCGGTGAACTCCATGCAGGAGCTCCGAAACCGTGATGGCTGACAGCACCAGCAAAGACTTACCAAGATTACCGAAGTCTTTCGCTGAAAGCTGGCCACGCTCCAAGGCGATGATGACGCTAGAGTCCGTCAACGTGTCCATGGGTCCACAGGAACGCCCGGTGCGTTTCCGAGCTTGCTCGCCTCTTCGATGGCGTCTGCGAAACCAGGATCAGTGCCACGGTCCTCGATGATCTGCGCCAACGCTTCGAGCGTAAGCAGTTCCGGCGCTGCCACCGGCACGATCCGACAAAAGGGTATTCCCCCCCTTTCGACCACGAACTCTTCGCCGGCGTATTTGACGCGATTCAGCAAGTCAGAGAAGGACCGCGAAGCCTCTGTGGCACTGATCTTTTGCACCCGCATGACCCTTAGTATAGGTCAAATCTGAATATCAGATTATCGAAAAATCAGAAAACGATTCTCGACATGATCATCGTCCTCAATGGGCCTTTGGGCATCGGAAAGCCGACTCTGGCAGAAGCCCTGATGGAGGGTTTGAAAGGCAGCGTCATGCTGGACGGCGATCACATCGTTGCGGTGAACCCGCCCGCTCTGGACGAGTTAGCCGTACCTACATGCCACGCTGTCCCTCCTTGTCCGGCATCACAAGGACCACGGTTACCGCCACTTCATCATCAATCACCTTTGGCGTACGGCGCACGAGCTCGTCGAGCTCCAACACGCGCTCCGTGCTGTGGATGCCGACATGGAGCTTCGCTGCTTTCTTCTGACTTTGCCGCTCGAAGAAAACCTTCGAAGGATTCGTGTGCGCCAAAGTGCAAAGGCGCTCGATGAACGAGCCTTCGAACACGACATGGTCATGGAGGAACGGGCGGCCTTGTTGGCAAACGCGGATGCTTCGCCAGGCGAACCGTTCGACGTTTCGGCCCCCCCCGCAGGCGCGGCGTACTGGCCAAAGGTCAAAGCCATCGCGGCACAGCTTGCCGTTTTCCCGATGACGAAGCCCCAGCCGGCCAAAAACCCCCAGAGCGGCCCGAGCCGGCGCCCGCCGTAAACATAGGCACCTCCCGATTCGGGGTAGAGCGCAGCGAGTTGTGCCGAAGAGGTTGCGTTGCAATAGGCAACCAACCCTGCGAGCCCAAGCGCCCACGGAAGCCCGGACCCCGCAGCGCGGACGGCCGGGCCGATGGCCGCAAACACCCCCGCGCCGATCATCGCGCCTAGCCCCACGACCACGGCGTCGAAGGTGCCGAGACGCCGCGCCAGCCTGGTCAAGGATTCCGACCTCGGTCAGTTCCCGAACAGAGACTCGAGCAGCGCCTGGTGCTTGGGCGCCTCTGCGTTCGGTTGATCGAGGGACTCGATCGCGCCCCAGGTGCCGAACTTCGACCAGCCGCCGCAGAACACGAAGTGGATCGTCAGCTCGAAACCACTGTCCACGAGGGCTTGCAGGTATTCGCGGTAGAGCGCGAGCATTTGCGGTGAGCGGTTGGCGGCGAACGCGTTATCCACGAACACCTGGCTCTCTCGCGGCACGGACTCGACCGCACGGATGGTCTGGCCTGCCTCGACCGCCCACAGCTTCACACCCATCTGATTGGCCAGTTGCTTCGCTGAAGCCCACACACCACTTGCGCCTCTGCGTGATGTCGCTCTTTGCGTCTTGCAGCAGCTGCGCGGTGGTAGGAATGCCGCCCGCCACGTCGCTGTTGCGGTACACCTTTCCGAAATACGGCGCAAGCGCCAGCCCCTGCACCTTGATCCCCTGCGGGTTGACATCCGACGCCTCTGCGTACTCGAGCCGGGCTTTGTTGACGGACCCGGACGCCGCCTGCCCCCCGAGGGGGCGACGGATGCGCGCCTCGAACTGAGCGCCGAAGACCTCCTTGAACAGCTCCCAGACGTGGACCTGCTTGTAGGTGGCGAACTTCTGGTGAGCCAGGTCCGCGCGGAGCCCTGGATACTTCACCTTGCTTTCCGTGCTCACGTACTTGCCCTGGTCGAACTCGGTGTTCCAGGTTTCGTTCGAATACTCGACGTAGACCTTGCCCGCCGGATGCAGCTGGGCCAACAACATCTTGGCCATCTCGCGCACGAAGGCGTCGTTCGCCAAATGCGGCACGTTGATCCAGGCGTCGGCCTTGGTGGCATTGACCAGGGCGATCATGTGCTCCAGGGCCACGCCTTTGTTGGTGGCCTGCGAGTAGGTGGAAGGCTTCGGGCGATCCGCCCACACGGCAAGCGGTTGCCGGTTGGTGTTGCCCCAATCCATGAACCGAATGGGCGTCATGCCGGCCAGCCGCGCGATCATGAGAGGCTCGAAGGGCGCGGTCTCGTAGACGGCCACATGCCCGGCGTGCATGAAGCGCAGCTTGCGGATGGGATCGGCGGGATCGGTCTCGTGGATTTCGACGTAGATCGTCGCCGCGTCTCGGTAGCTGTTGCCCCGTTTGTTGATCACCACGTCCCAGCGGCCCGGCCCGCCCGCAGCGGTGACGGGGGCGTTCACCCCCGGCCCCTTGACCACCATTTTGCCTTTGCCCTCGAACAAGAGCGCATGCGGGCCGTTGCGAGGCGTGCTGAGCACCGTGTGGACGATCTGCGGCGGATGGCCCGCGGGCGAAAAAGGCACCTGCGTGGGCCAACCGTCCGCGTCCACGGGGACCTGTTCGGAGAACTGGCGGTCGAAGACATCAACCGTGCCCACGGCACGCGTCAGCCAGGGGCGCGCGTGCTTGAATTTATCGAGGAAGGGGGAATCCGTTTCGAAATCCCTGACGTGTCCCAAATTGGTGCCGAGATCCTTGCGTTTGGCGGCAGGGGCCGCCGGGGCAGGCGTGATGTCCCCGCGGAGCACGAAGCCGGTCAGGGCCACGTTGGCCACCTGCCCAGCGGCGCCGATCACGTACACCCGGATCTCCATGGCGCCCGTGCGCTGGTCGTAGCCTTGCGCGGGCAGCGGGGCCTTGAAAGCGCAGCGAGCCTCCCGTGGGCGACAACGCCGGGCTGGTGTACACCGCCGCATTGGCAGCGAATCCACCCACGCTCGTGAAAACCGCCACGGTGCTGGTGCCCGCCAGCACCTCCCGGCTCAGCGTGAACTCGATGCTCTCGAGCCGAGCCCTCGACGCCATGCCCACCTCGAATTTCACGGAGGCGTAGCGGCCCGCCGCGACGGCTTCGTTGGCGGAGGCTTCCGTACTGGCGGCCTTGGCCGCGAACGCGTAGCGGTTGTTCTGGCCCGCCACCGCAGCCACACCCTCGGCCAGGCTCCACCCCGTCAGCTTGATCTCCGGATGCAGAAGCCACACACGGTCGAAAACCGGCTGTTGTGCGGGCGCGGCCCCGCTGAAGTCACTCGCGAACAACACCCTGTCTGGGTTGTCCACCGTACCAGGCGGCCCGATGGCCGGGTCTTCCCCTCCCAACGCCACCCGTACCGGGGTGCCACCGCCGCCTCCAGCGCCAGGCATGCCACCCGTGCCCTCGGGCATGCCGCCCGTGCCCTCGGGCATGCCGCCCGTGCCCTCGGGCATGCCGCCCGTGCCCTCGGGCATGCCACCCGTGCCTTCGGGCATGCCGCCCGTGGCCCCCACCGCCTTGCCCGCCCGCGGACGTTCCCCCCTCGCCCGCGGCGTTTTCGGCGTCGCCGCCCGCTCCGCCCAGCCCGGGCTGACCGCCTTGGTTTGCGCCGCCCTGGCCTTCACCGGTGCCGCCGGCGCCGCCCTCGTCCCCGTCAGCCTCCCCGGTGCTCCCTCCGCCGCCACAGGCGAGGAGAAATGCCAAAAAGGAGCTCGCCAGGGCAAGCTGAAGAGAGGGCTGCGGAAGACGTCTTGGGTTCATGGATGACCAATTTCGAGCTGATGATGTTTCGACCTCAGAATGAGTTGAGGGGTGTCACTTGAGAAGCGCCCAGGACCGACCCAGGGTTCCAACGCCCCCGCCGGCCTCCTGTGTCTCTACAACACCGGGATCCCGGGACAGCCGAACAGCACGGAGAGGGGCTGGGAGGACGCGCTCACCTGCGAGCAGGCCTGGCCCTGCAAGACGATCGTTTCCGCGCCCTCGTAGACCCAACCGTCTTCGGAGCCGAACGCAATCTTGGTGTCTCCCACCTTGACCAGGATGTTGTCCGGTACGGGTGGCACCTCTCCCAGCGCCAAGCGGCAGTTGTTGAGACGCTCGCTCACACCGACGAAGACCGTACGCACGTCTGAACTCTCCGAGGAGTAGTACTTCGTGTTCCCGGGACGGGCCGTGCCCCCCGCCTCGGCAAGCTCGGTGAGACTGGGTGCCAGCTGCATGGGCTGGTACCATCCGCCAAGGACGTACGTTCTGATACCCTGGCTCAACGCCGACGCGAGGGCTTCCTGGGGAAGGTCGTTTCCACAGAAATTCGCCGAGGGAAGCGCCACTTCACCCGACGTCAGCAAGACGATGAACCGGTCGGTCCCGTCGTTACGAGCCTTCAGAAGGGCAACAGCTTTCTCGATGGCGGCGGCGACGGCGGACGTGCCGTTGCGCATGAGACCTGTTTCTTCGCCCAACGCTTCCTGCCAACGGGCCACCGTGGACCCGAAGTCGACAGAGGCACGCACACCGCACTCACTGAGACGCTCTGTGCCCTCCGGCGTCGTCAGCAGGGCCCACCGGCTCAAGTCTTGCTGCTCGACGAGGTCGTCGAGGGTGTCGTACGCAAGCCGCACACCTTGGGAGGAGTTCTTCGAGGAGTCAGCCACGATGACCACGGAGGCGCCCCGCTTGGTGGGAACCACGGCCTTCACGCCGCAATTGTTGGTCTCGGTGGGCGGAGGTTCAGGAACGGGAGGCGGCGCCAGACCAGCTTGGCCGCCAAACGTAAATCCTTCCGCTCCGCCCGCGCCCGCATCGACACCAGGGGCCCCACCGTTGATTCCCCCCGCCAATTCGCCGCCGACGGGGCCGCAGGCCCAAAGACATAGGCCCATGGCCCCGGCGACGGACACAAAAGGAACGGACAAGCGCCGCTCGTGACGGTGACCGGGCGCGGACGCTCGTTCCTCCGAGACGAGCTCGGGACGATGCGGGAATGACAGCATGGCGATACCTCCCATGAGAACGGGAGACGCGCCACGCTCCGCCGCGGCTCAGGAAAGTGCCCCGCTCACTCGAGGCCCATGCAGTTCGCGTAGTACGTCACAGTCGCGGGCCAATCGGAGAAGATCCCGAGGATCCCGACCTTCTGAGCCAACGCGTCGAGCACCGTCAGCATGTCACCGTCGTTGTTGATGACGGGAGTCACGTACTGGTAGTAGTAACCGCCGCCGGTCTTGAGGAGCCCCGAGCGCTCCAGAGTCCACGTGATGATGTCGAGGCCTGCCGCTTTGGCGGCCACCGCATACTCGGACGCCACCAGGTTGTTGCGGCGGTCCAACTTCAACAGAGCGAACATCGGGGGTGCCACGATGCGGACGCCCTTGTTCGCGAGGTCTTGCATACCTGCAACGGCCGTGGCGTACCCGGCCGCGGTATCAACCCGCGCATCCAGGTACACGGCCTGCTTTCCGAAGGCCGGCTCGCGCGCGATCCAGTAGAGCACGTCGTCCAAGCGGAACGACTGGGGCCACACCTGCTTCGGATTGATCCCGGCCTGCTTGTACTCGTCGAGCATCTGCTGGGCGTACATCTCTTGCGAGTACGAGCCCTCGAAAGGCATGGGCACCGAAGGTTCCTTCAGCTCCGGCGTGAACTTCGCACCCAGTCCCTTGATGAGCCGAATGCTCTCCTTGTGGGTCACGACGGTCCCGCAGGTCGAGTACAGATCGGTCCGGAAGTTGGCCGTGCCACCCAGGTACTCCTGCACGGTAGCAGCCTTCGGGTTGCTGGCGTCCATCTTGCCACAGAGTTGCTTGAACTCGGCCAGGGTGATGTCGCTCGTACAGCAGGTGGCCGTGGCGGGGCTGCCCGTGGCGGGATCGTAGGGCGAAAACGGCTTCGTGCACTTTGCAGCCAACGCCGGGATCGCCAAGATGTTGGTGGTGGTGTGAAGGTCACATTGCGAGTGCCGACACACGAGCTCTCGATCCTTGGTGAAGGTCACGTCGCATTCGACAATGCCCGCGCCCATGCGCGCCGCCGCCTCGTAGGATTCCTTCGTGTGCTCCGGGAACTGAAGGGGGGCACCGCGATGTCCAATTGAGAAGTCAGTTTTTTTGAAGGGGCCTTCCGAGCATTGCTCGAGCTTTCGCTTCAAAGGGCCATCGTCCATATCCTCGACGAGGTAGTAGGGCCTGGGCCCGACCTGAATGTTTTGAAGCTTCCGCGGCTTCTCAGGACGAACCTCGTCTTCGTGGGGATCCTTGCGGTGCTCTTCCGCGAGCTCTTCGGCCAACTGCGCCCAATGCGGGTCATCACAGGCGTTGGCCGCCAAGGCGAAGAGCGACATCAGGCAGGTCGTTCTCGTGCTGATACGGGTGAACGTGTTCATGGATCTTTCCTCGGTGTGGGATGAAAGGCGCCTGCGCCGCTCCATGGTGAACCTGCGCTCCGTCCCTCACCGCAGGGTACGCCGGCTCCTCCTTCGTCCCGCGCATGAAGACCGCAACAAAAGCGCGAACGAAGCGCCCGAAGTTTCGGCACTGTTCACCGCCGTGATCAACTCATGACGCCGGGGCGACGAACGTACTTACAAAGAATCAACCGTGTCACGGTCTGCCGAACACCTCGTGTCGGGGCGCACGGCGAAGGGGCGGCGGGCCTATCGTGAGGAGCCTCTGCGGCCGTCCCCCGGCGGCGAGGCGCGGCCTGACCGCGCGTCCAGGGCTCCGCGGCCGCAGAGGTCGGCCTGACGCGGGACCGGACATTCTGAACGGCGCGGGCCCTAAATTTAGGCCCCCTTGCCCTACTTCGCCTTGCGTTTGCCCTTGCCCTTGCCCTTGGCGGCTTCCGCCTCCGCTGCGATCTTTGCTGCCGCTTCCGCTTCGGCTGCTGCGGCGGCTTCCGCCTGTGCGGCGGCTTCCGCTTCGGCCTGCGTGCGTGCGGCCTCTTCCGCCGCAGCTTTCGCCTTCGTCTCTGACACGGACTTCAGGGCCAAAAGCCCCGCCTCGAAATCCTTCCCGATGGCGGCGTCCATGTCCATGAAGATGCCCATGACCTTGGCGGGGAACGACTTGTCCCCGTCCATCGACCACGTCACCTTCTGGGTCGTTTCACCAGCCAGTGAAAAGCGGTTGCTTGCGACGGCCGCAAACGGTTCGATGAACTCGAGCTTGTACTCGATCCTGCGAGGCGCCTCGACCGCCGTCACGCTCATCCTGCCCTTGCCCACGTCTTTGTTGCCTTCCCAGGCGTAAGACGAGCCCACCTGCCCCGCCGGTCCTTCGAAGGTCTTCTTCATTGCGGGGTCCATCTTTTCCCAAGGGGACCAGGCTTGCCAGTTGTGAAAGTCGTCCAGCTCGGCAAAGACGATCGCCGCAGGCGCTTCAATGTCGGCGGAGCGCTCGACGTGATAGGTCCCGGGCTGGGTCGCCGCGAACGCCAGGAAACCACCGACGATCAACACGAAAACGACGACGACTTTTTTCAGCATGAGGGCTCCTGGTCACAAAGGGGCGCCCGGGCGGGCGCAAGAAGGCCGCATGGTGGCACAAGGCGGGTTGGGCAGCAATCCTTGCAGGGCGAGCTGCGCCCACAACGGTCTCATGTGCCTTGCCGCAAGCGCTCGAGCGCGTCGAGCACCAGATCGAGACCCACGCAAAACTCTTACACTGTAAGCTCCACCGACGAAAAGGCGCTCGATGAAAGTTGCATACGTATCCCGTTATGGCCCTCCCGAGGTGGTCACGTTTCGCGAGGTCCCTACCCCCTCACCCGGGCGCGGTGAGGTGCTGGTGCGGGTGATGGCCACGGCGGTGACTTCGGGTGACTGGCGGGTGCGCAGCGGCATCATGCCACGGGGGTTCGGAGCCCTCCGCGGGGTGGCCCTTGGCTTTCAAGGCCCTCGCCACCCTGTCCTCGGCACCGACGCCGCGGGGATCATCGCGGCCGTGGGCGACAAGGTCACGGCCTTTCGCGTGGGTGAGCCCGTGGTGGCTTTTCCGGGCAGCGCGCTCGGCGCCCACGCCGAGTGTCTCGTGATGCCGGCCGCGGGGCGCCTGGCCCCCAAGCCTCCCCAGCTCACCTTCGAGGAAGCGGCCGCCTTGCCTTTCGGCGCGATGACCGCGCTCGATTTCCTGCGCCGGGGCCAGCTGAAAGCGGGCGAACGCGTGCTCGTCAACGGCGCCTCCGGTAACGTCGGTACCGCGGCCCTCCAGCTGGCAAAGCACGCAGGGGCTCACGTCACGGCCGTCACCAGCGCGCGCAACGCTGACCTCGTGAGCGCACTCGGTGCCGATCACGTGATCGATTACGCAAGCGCGGACTTCGCGCACCGCGGGGAGTACGACATCATCGTGGACACCGTCGGGAACGCGGGGTACGCCCGTGTGAAGCCCATTCTCGCAAAGGGGGGGCGCCTCTTGGCCGTGCTCGCCGATCTGCCGGCCATGCTGAGGGCGCCGTTCGTCCGCGGGCCCCTGCGGCACCGGGTGATCGCGGGCCCCTGCGCGGAGACGCCCGCGCTGCTCCGGGAGGTGTGTGAGCTTGCGGCTCAAGGGGCGCTGCGGCCGGTCATCGACCAGCGCTTCGCCTTCGAGAACCTGGTCGACGCATACCGCGTGGTCGACTCCGGAAGAAAGAGGGGCAGCGTCGTCGTGAGCCTACCCACGGCGTCGTAGCTGCCGTGGGCCTCGGCTCTGAAAAAATGCGTCGCGTCATGACAAACACCCCCCCCAGCTTCGTGCTACGAGCGTGGCCATGGCACTTTCTGTTGGCATCGTAGGCTTGCCCAACGTCGGCAAGAGCACCGTATTCAACGCACTGACCTCGGGGAAGGCGGCGGCCGCCAACTACCCCTTCTGCACGATCGACCCCAACGTGGGCGTGGTGCCCGTGCCCGATCCACGCCTGGCGCGCATCACGAAGTACATCCCCCCGCAGAAGGTGATTCCCACCATCGTCGAGATCGTTGACATCGCGGGGTTGGTCAAAGGAGCGTCTCAGGGCGAAGGCCTGGGCAACAAGTTCCTGGCGAACATCCGCGAGACCAGCGCCATCTTGATGATGGTCCGGTGCTTCGAAGACGAAAACGTGGTGCACGTCTCCGGCAGCGTGGATCCGATTCGCGACATCGAGATCATCGAGCTCGAGTTGGCCTTGGCCGATGTCTCATCGGCTGAAAAGCGCCTGAAGAAGGCGCAATCTGCGGCGAAGACGGGCAACAAAGAAGCGCTCGTCGAGGCGGCCGTTGCCGAAAAGATCTTTGCACATCTTTCAGACGGCAAACCGGCCCGCACGCTCACGCTGACGGAGGACGAAAGCAAGATCGTGGAGACGTTCGGCCTTCTGACCACGAAGCCCGTACTTTACTGCTGCAACGTCGGCGAAAACGACCTGCCCAAGGGCAATGCGTTCAGCGATCAGGTGCGCGCACGGGCAGCGGCGGAGGGCGCCGGCGTCGTGGTGTTGTGCGGCAAGATCGAATCGGAATTGGCCGAGGTCGAAGAATCCGAGCGGGCGGAGCTGCTTTCCGCGTACGGTCTCGAGGAGCCAGCGTTGGCCACCTTGGCGCGTGAGTGTTACCGCTTGCTGGGCCTGCAATCGTATTTCACGGCAGGCGAAAAAGAGGTTCGTGCGTGGACGATCAAAAAAGGCGCCACGGCCCCCCAGGCGGCAGGCGTGATCCACACCGACTTCGAGAAGGGTTTCATTCGCGCGCAGGTGTACACGCTGGCCGATCTCGAGCAGTACAAGAGCGAAGCCGCCATCAAACAGGCCGGCCGCATGCGCATGGAAGGCAAAGAGTACGTGGTTGCCGACGGCGACATTTTGCACTTCCTCTTCAACGTGTAGTCGCCTCGCCGCTGAGCGAGAGAGTCTCACTGCGTCATCGCCTCCGCCGCCTGGCCGAGGCGATGTGCTCGGTTTCTTTACTTACCGGAAACCTTCGCTAGGTTGCTCACGGATCGGAAACGTGAACGAAACCTTTCGCAGGGCCAGGCAGGCCCCCGGTTCAGCAACGCAAGGAGATTCAGTATGACGAAATCGAGCAAGGGAATGTGGCTGGGCGCCTCGGCGCTCTTTCTTGCGGTTGGCACCGCGGAGGCGCAGGACGACTTCGGCGGCCAGGCGAACACCCAGCCGTCCGCGGCAGACATCGCGATGGGCGGCGGCGCCTACCCCGCCGAGGAGGTGGCCCGCCCCATCAACCTGCAACCCGGCATGCTCGAGGTGGGGGGCGACCTGAACGTGTTCAAGGCCCCCGATCTCGGCGACCTCGTTGGCTTCACCCTGCGCGCCGACTACGGGGCCACCGACAAGCTCCAGGTGGGGCTGCGTCTGCCCCTGGCGTTGGCCACGCCCGGGAATCTCGAGTCCCTCGGCGGCGTCTGGGTCAACGGGCTCTACGCTCTACACGAGATGGTCTCGTTGCGCCTCGACGTGGGTTACGGCCATGCCGGCCTCCCTGCGGGCCTCGTGACGTCGGTTGCTCCCACATTCTTCGACCTCGAAGGCATGACGTTGGGCTTCCGCCTGGGCGCCGCCTTCAAGCACCGCTTCAACGAGCAGCTCGCCGTGACGGCCGATCCCGGCCTCGTGTTTCAGCTCGACGGAGCCTTCGGTGACTCGGGCGCGGAGACGTTCCAGGCGCTCTGGGTGCCCTTGGCTCTGTGGTATCAGGCCACCTCCAACGTAGCGGTGGCTGTGAACACCGGCATCCTTTCGGCCCACGAGTTCAAGTTCAGCGGGGATGACGGCGCCCAGCTGCCTTTGTTCCTGACGGGCCAGTTCACGACCCTCGAAGGCCACCTCGACGTGGGCGCCAACCTGGGTTTGGCGAACCTCACGACGGGTGAAGGTCAGGACGTCGGCGACACGCTCTTCCTGGGCGTCTTCGGCACCTACCGGCTGTAAATCACGCGCTTCCGTGCAAAGGCCGGCCCTGTCGCCGGCCTTTGCCGTTTCGAAGGGCCTTTTTGAACGCCTCTTTCGCAAAAACGTCTGACCCACTCTCGCAGGCACCGTCACAGGGGGGAGCATGATGACAACTTCCCTTCACACCCCCTCGATGCTCCCAAAGCCGCGCCGCTTCGGCCTTCCCACCTTTGCGCTGCTGGCCTTCACCATCCTCGTGGCCGGGACCTCCGGCTGTGCCGCCCTACGCGGGCAGCGCGCCCGTACCCAGCACATTCGCATGCGCACGGAGACCCTCGTCTACAACCAGCCCATTCAGGCTGTTTGGCCCCAAGCCCAAGCCATGCTCTTCGAACGCGGCCTGGCCACGAAGGCCACGGACAGCGGCGGCGCCTACGTTCTCGAGACGCAGACGCCACCACGGCCAGTGCGATCCTGGCCGAGGCCGACAGCGCAGGGGCCGCCGCGCGCGCGCAGAACCAATGAGCCGCGCTTTCGGAGGCCCTCAGCGACCGAGCGCACCCGTCAGCCAGGCCCACGCCAGGCCCAGGTATTCGTGCCAAGCACGTTCGACCTTACCCAGACCCCGGCTTCCCGGGAGCAGATCCTGCCACCCGAACCCGTTGCCGGTCGTGTAGTCGCAAGGCGCGGGGTGCACGTCGAATCCCTGCGCCCGGAACAGGGCCACCGCGCGGGGCATGTGCCAGGCCGACGTGACGAGGACGATCGACCGAGGCCCGAGCCGTTCGCGCAGAAAGCGGGCTTCGCTTTCGGTGTCGCGGGGACGCGCCTCTTCGATGATCGCGGTGCGCGGAACGCCCAGCGCTGCGGCCGCTGCGCCGGCAAGCTCGGCCTGGGACACTTCGGTCCCGGTCGCCGCGCCCGAAACAACCAGCTGGGCGCCGGGGAGCGCGCGCCAGATGCGAAGGCCCTCCGCGAGCCGTCCCAGGGCCGCGGGGTTGAGCTGCACGGCGGGGGCCGCCCCTGCAATCCGGCGGGCAGCCCCGCCCAGCACCACCACGTAGCGTAGTGACGCATCGGTGAGCTTCACGTCCCGCGGCATCGGAGCGTAGCGGCGCTCGAGAGGCGCGATGAGCGCGCTGCCCACCGGGTCACAGGTTGAAAGCCCGAGCACACCGAGCCCCACGAACGCCAAGCCACGCCCCAGCCTCTGCCGCCGCCACCAAAACAGCCCCGCGGCCACGACCCACAATCCCAGCACCAGCGGCAAGGGCGCAAGGCACGCCGAGAGGAGCTTTTTGAAGAGAAACATCGGGAGGGCGAACCCTCAAGGCTTGAGGAGCTTGAAGGCGTGCCCCCACTGGTTGCGCAGGAAGCCTGGAATGCACCACAGCATGCACAGGGGCTCGATGGCTCGCGCTGCCGCGGCGCCCCCCATGTCTTCGCTTTCCCAGCCGAAGACGTCGAGCAGGGCCTCCACCTTTCGCTTGGCGGCCGCATCGTTGCCGGCGATGAACATGGTGGGCTTTCCGCCGGGCAACGCGGGGTTGACCATGAGCGCGTTGCCCACGCAGGAAAACGCCTTCACGAAGTGCGCTTCAGGCACCTGTTTTTGCAGGCGCTCCATGAGAGACTCGTCGAGGTTTGTGAAGAACTTCAGCACGCCGCCTTCGGGCGGCGCTTCCGCGATCGGGTTCGTGGCGTCCATGATCACCTTGCCGCGCAGGTGGGCCACGCCGGCGGCTGCGAGCGCCTCGGCCGCGATACCGCCCTTGACCGCCAGCACGATCACGTCCCCGAACGCGGCGGTCTCGGCGAACGTCCCAAGCGACACGCCCTGACCGGCACCCGCCTGCCAATCGCTCAGCTTCTCGGGCGAGCGGCTCCCGATCATCACCTCGTGTCCGTGTTTTTTGAACCCTGCGGCAAGCACCTGACCCACTTGCCCGGAACCCAGCACACCAATCTTGTCAGCCATGTCGTATCCGCCTTTCAAAGCCGCAGGATGCCACACGGTGCAACCGCGCGCGGCCCCCCGGCCCAAGAACCCGCCCTGGCCCTGGCGGGGCGAAGGAAAAACGACGCCCCGGCCATCGCCCGGCCGTGAGCGGCATCCAAGCGCGTGCAAGGCCCTCGCGCCCATGCCACCTTCAGCCTCCCCCCGCTCATGAAGCCTCCCCTCCCGTCCCGCAGCATCACCGTCGAAGGCGCCCGCCACAACAACCTGAAGAACGTTTCGGTGCAGATACCCGTGGGCGCCGTCACCGCGATCACCGGGGTGGCCGGGGCCGGGAAATCGTCGTTGGCCTTCGACATTCTTTACGCCGAAGGTCACCGCCGTTACGTCGAGACCTTCAGCGCCTATGCGCGGCAGTTCCTCGAGCGGCTCGATCGCCCCAAAGCCGAGCGCATCGAGGGCGTGCTGCCGGCCGTGGCGATCGATCGCACGGCGCCCGTACGATCGTCGCGATCGACGGTGGGCACGATGACCTCGATCGCCGATTACCTCCGGGCCCTGTTCGCGCGGGCCAGTCAGCTCACGTGCGCACGATGCGGCAAGCCCGTGGTGCGTGCCACGCCTTCGGCGATCTTCGAGCGGCTCGTGTCCGAGGCGCCGGGACAGCAGGCCCTGGTCACCTTCGCCCTCACGAGCGGCAAGCTCTCGCCCACGCTCTTGCGTGAGTCTTTGGCGCGCAACGGCTTTCAGCGCGTTCTCGAGAACGGCGAGGCCGTCAAGCTCGACGCCGCCGCGCTCACCGCGGACCCCGTGTGTGTCGTGCTCGACCGCGTGCGCATCGACGCGCACAGCCGCCAGCGCCTCATCGATTCCTTCGAGGCCGCTCTGCGTTGGGGACACGGCTCCCTCACGGTGCAGGTCGAAGGAAAAGCCCTCACCTGGAGCGAAAGCCTCACCTGCTGCGGCGTCACCTACCCCGACCCTTCCGCGGCGATGTTCTCGTTCAATAACCCCGTGGGCGCGTGCGAGAGCTGTCGTGGCTTTGGCCGCACGATGGGCATCGACCCCAACCTGGTGGTGCCCGATCCCCGCTTGTCGATCAAGCAAGGCTGCCTCAAGCCCTTGCAGAGCCCCTCGTACAAGGAATGCCAGGACGACCTCGAGCGCTTCTGCCGGCGCGCGGGCATTCCGCTCGGCACGCCCTGGGCAGAGCTCGACGACAAAACGCGCGCGCAGATCTGGGACGGGGAGCCCGACGGCCGTAAGGACTGGAAGCGCAAGTGGTACGGCGTGGCCGGCTTTTTCGAGTGGCTCGAGGGCCGCAGCTACAAGATGCACGTGCGGGTGCTGCTCTCGCGGTACCGCCACTACTCTGCCGTGCACCGCCTGCGGAGGCACGCGGCTCAAGCCCGAGGCGCTGCTTTACACGGTGGAGGGGCGTACCTTGCCTGCGCTCGAGGCAGAGACCCTCACGCACGTCGATGCGTTCTTTTCCGCGTGGCAGCGCCGCCCCACGGATGCCGCCAGCACGTTGCTCCTCGGTGAGCTGCAAAGCCGGCTGCGGTTCTTGGTCGACGTGGGGCTTGGGTATCTCACGCTCGCCCGTCAGTCCCGCACCTTGTCGGGGGGCGAAGCCCAGCGGGTGGGGCTGGCCACCGCGCTCGGCAGTGCCCTGTCGAGCACGCTTTATGTCCTCGACGAGCCCTCGGTGGGGCTTCACGCCCGCGACGCCGCCCGTTTGGCCGAGGTGCTCGTGCGCCTGGCCCGCAAGGACAACGCCGTGGTCGTGGTGGAGCACGATCCCACCTTGATTCGCGCCGCCGATCACGTGATCGATCTCGGCCCCGGCCCGGGCCCCGCGGGCGGGCACGTGGTGTACGCGGGCCCCGTGGCCGGTTTGCTGGACGTGAAGGCGTCGAAGACGGCCGCCTTTCTGGGCGGAACGACGCTGGCCGCCACCCGAACGCCGCGCACGCTCGATCCCGCGCACGGCATCCGCATCGAGGGCGCACGGGAGAACAACCTGCACGACGTGACGGTGACCGTGCCGCTCGGCGGCTTCGTCTGCGTCACGGGGGTGTCGGGGTCGGGAAAATCCACGTTGGTGGATCAGGTGCTCTACCGCAATCTACGGCGGCTTTTGGGCCAGCCCGAGTCCGAGCCAGGCGCTTGCACGCGGGTCACGCTGCCGAAGGGTCAAGAGCTCTCGGATGTGGTGTTCGTCGACCAAACCCCGCTCGGGGCCAGCGGGCGCGTGAACGCGGCCACGTACCTCGGCGTGCTGGATCCCTTGCGCAAGGCCTTTGCGGGCACCGCGCAAGCCAAGGCGGCCAAGCTCACCACCTCGGCCTTCTCGTTCAATTCCTCGGTCGGCGCGTGCCCGCTGTGCCAGGGGGCGGGCTACGAGAAAATTGAGCTGCAGTTTTTGCCCGATGCGCACGTGCGCTGCCCCGCCTGTGACGGCAAGCGCTTCTGCCCCGAGTCGCTCGCGGTGACGTACGAAGGGCTCACCATTGCGGAGCTTCTGGATCTACCCGCCTCCCAAGTCATCGCGCGCTTTGCGCACAGCAAGCCCGTGGTGCGCGCGCTACAGCCGCTCGTCTCCCTGGGGCTCGGCTACCTCACGTTGTCACAGCCCGCGCCCACGTTGTCGGGAGGCGAATCGCAGCGCCTGAAGTTGGCGGCACACCTTGCGGGAGCCGCCGAGGCCGCACCGCAGCTCTTCATTCTCGACGAACCCACCACGGGGCTTCACCCGGCGGACGTGGAATCCCTGCTGGGCGCCATCGACACCCTCACGGCGGCGGGACACAGCGTGGTGGTGGTCGAGCACAACCAGCAAGTGGCGCTGGCGGCCGACTGGATCATCGATCTCGGACCCGAAGGCGGCGACCGGGGCGGCCGCGTGGTGGGACAAGGCCCGCCCGCCGCGATCGCGAAGCTGGACACGCCCACGGGCCAGTCGCTGCGAGACACCCTGGCGCGCGCGCAGCGCCCCGCGAAGGCCTCACGCGCCGCCGAAGCGCAGGCGCCCTACACCCCCCGCGCCACGATCGACATCCAGGGGGCACGCGAACACAACCTGAAAGACGTCACGGTCAAGGTGCCCCCGCAACGCCTTCGTCGCGGTCACAGGGGCGTCGGGCTCGGGCAAATCCACGCTGGCCTTCGACGTGCTTTACGCCGAGGGCCAGCGTCGCTACCTCGATTGTCTTTCAACCTACGTGCGACAGTTCGTGCGGCCTTTGGCCCGCCCGGACGTGGATCGCGTCGAGGGTGTTCCGCCCACGGTGGCGCTGGAACAGAAGCTCTCGCATGGCTCGGCGCTGTCCACGGTGGGCACCGCGTCCGAGGTCTATCACTACCTGCGCCTGGTGTTCGCGTGGCTCGGCACGCCCCACTGTCCCAAGTGCGGTTTGGCCGGCGAAAGCGCCGACGCCAAGGCGCTGGCCGCGCGGGTGGCCGCTCACCACGCAAAGAAAATCTTCACGGTGTTGGCGCCCCTCGTCCGCAAGCGCAAGGGCCTTCACACCGAGCTCATCACCGCGGCTGCCAAGCGAGGGGTCGACGAGGTGCGCATCGACGGGGCCTACCACCCCGCTGCCAAGCCCCCCAAACTCGATCGCTACCAGGTGCACGACGTCGAGGCGGTGGTGGCGCGGTTTGGCCGCACGCCCGCGCCCGCCCCGGTCGCCGAGGCGATCGCGCGCGCTCTCGAGCTCGGTGGGGGCCAGGTGCTGGTGCAAAGCGCCGAGGGCGATCGCTACTACTCGACTCTACGCGCCTGCCCCTCGTGCGGTACGGGGCTGCCCGTTCCCGACCCACGTCTCTTCACCTTCAGCCAGACATTCGGGGGATGCCCGGCCTGCCAGGGCTTGGGGACCGAGCCGCTCGCTGCGATCGATGACGACGACGATGAAGGCGTGGCGCTCGAGGCTCCCGCCACACCCTGCAAAGCCTGCAACGGCTCGCGGCTCTCGGCGGCGGCACGTGCGGTGAAGCTCGGGGGCGAACACATCGGCCAGGTGGCGAGCCGCACGGTGCGTGACGCACGGGCCTTCACCGCGGCGCTGCGCACGAGCGGGGGCGCGATCCCGCTCGAGCTCGAAGAGTCCGTGTTGCCCGAGATCGAACGGCGCCTTGCGGTCCTCGACGACTTGGGCCTGGGTTACCTCACGCTCGACCGGGGGGCCCATACCCTCTCGACGGGCGAAGCGCAGCGGGTCCGCATCGTGGCACAGCTGGCCTCGAACCTGCGGGGCGTTTGCTACGTGCTCGACGAGCCCACCGTGGGCCTGCACCCGCGCGACGCGTCCGCGCTCACCGACGCGCTCATCGGGCTGCGCGATCGCGGCAACACGGTGGTGGTGGTGGAGCACGACGAAGCCGTGATCCGCCGTGCCGATCACATGATCGACCTTGGCCCCGGGGCCGGCACGCACGGAGGCCACGTCGTGGCCCAGGGCACACCCGCGCAGGTGGAGAAAACAGAGGGCTCACTCACGGCGCAGTGGTTACGGGGCCACGCTTCGCCCCCCCCGCCTCCGCGTCGCCCGCTCGAAGGAACCGCTCGACTGGTGCTCACGGGCGCCCGCTTGCACAACCTGCGCAACCTGAGGGTTGAGCTTCCCCTCGGACGCCTCGTCTGCGTGACCGGTGTGTCCGGCTCGGGCAAATCCACTTTGGTACGAAGAGTCCTCTACCAGGCGGTGAAGGCGAAGTTGGGTAAAAAGCCCCTGCCCTCGTTCGTCAAGACGCTCGAGGGCACCGGCCCTCTCGACCGCGCGCTGCAAGTCGATGAAACGCCCATTGGGCGCACACCGCGTTCGGTCCCCGCCACCTACGTCGACATCCTCACGCCGATTCGCAACCTGTTCGCGGAGACACCCGACGCTCGCGCCCGGGGCTGGAAGAGCAACCGCTTTTCCTTCAACGTCAAGGGCGGGCGCTGCGAGACCTGCGAAGGCCAGGGCCGATTGAAGATCAGCATGGCCTTGCTGCCCGACGTCTACATCCCTTGCGCCACCTGCAATGGCCGCCGCTACAACACGGACACGCTGGCCGTGACGTGGAAAGGCCAGACCATCGCCGATGTGTTGGAGATGGCGATCGAAGACGCCGCAAACGTGTTTTCGGCGTTTCGTCCGATCGCCGAGCCACTGCGCTTCATGCAGGACATCGGCCTTGGATACCTGCGCCTGGGGCAACCGAGTCCCACGCTGTCGGGGGGTGAAGCCCAGCGCATCAAGCTGGCGGCCGAGCTGGCCTCGAGCGGCGCGGGCCGTTCCCTCTTCGTGCTCGACGAGCCCACGACGGGCCTGCACATGGCTGATGTGGCCAAGATGATCGCCGCCCTCCAGAAGCTGGTGGATCGGGGCGACACCGTGGTGGTGATCGAGCACAACCTCGACGTGATTCGGGCGGCGGACTGCCTCATCGACATGGGGCCCGAAGGCGGTGACGCCGGCGGCCAGGTCGTCGCCTGGGGCACGCCCGAGGAGGTCGCCGCCCACCCGGCGTCCCGCACCGCCGCCTTCTTGAACGCTGCCACGCCCCGCCAGAGCCTCGCCAAACCCCGGCGCAAAGGCACAACGGCGCGCCCCGCGCCCCGGGGCTGAGGCGGTCTCCCGGCATCGAAGCTCAAGCCCACGAAGAGAGCCGCCGAAGGAGGCGTAGGGCGCGGCTTTCGCGCGGGCTCATGAAGATCCTGATCGCAGACGCCGACCTCATCACGAGAACCCTGCTGGACAAAGCGCTTCAGCAGGCAGGCTACGAGGTCACCCTGGCCGCCTCGGCCGAGGAAGCCGAGCTGCAGCTGGTGGCCGACGCGCAGCTTGCCGCCGTCGTGCTGGATGGCAAAGCCTCCGCAGGCTTTGGGGCCCCGCTGTGTGCCCGCCTTCGGCACCGCGCGGGCGAGCGGCCCCTGTTCGTGGTGATGATGCTCAAGCGCGAAGACGGGGGCGACGTGCGCGGCGCGCTCGACAGCGGCGCCAACGAAGTCATCAACAAACCCGTCAACGTGGACGAGCTCACCACCCGCCTGGCGCTCGGGCTCCGGCTGGCCGAGGCCGAAGAAGCGCTGTGGTCGACGCGCGCGTACCTCGGCGCCTTGATGGACCACCTGGACGTGGGCGTTTTGATCACGGCGCCTGACGGCCGCGTCGCGCAGGCCAACGAAGCGCTCGCACGGGTGGGAGGCGCCGCGCCCGAACACCTTTTGGGACGCGAACGCAACCGCGTGCGCATGCAGTGGGATGCTCGCGGGGTGCCGCCTTGTGACTGCGAGCCAGGCCAGGAAGACGTGGACCTGCCCGGGCGTCAGCGCCGTGTGCTGCGTGTGACCCGCGCCCGCGTCTCCCTGCCCTGGGGAGGCGTCCGCCTCGAGCTGTGTCAGGACGTCTCGAAAGAAGTGCTCTACGACGAGTTCATGGAGAAGTCGTCGATGCTCGACGCGGTGACGGGCGTGCTCAACCGCCGGGGGGGCGAGACAGCCCTTCGCAAGGCGATGGACCGGGCGCGACGGCACGGCGAGGGGCTCTCCGTGGGTGCCCTTCGTATCGACAACCTGCCGTCCCTGGACGAGCCTCAGGGCCTCGCGTTGGCAGACGCCCTGCTTCGCACCGCGGCCCAAACCCTGCTGCGCCTCACCCGCGCCACCGATGAAGTGGTGCGCTGGTCGAGCAACGCCTTCATCGTGGTTCTGCACAACGCGGCCCGTGCGCAGGCGCAACTGGTGATGGGCCGCTTGCTCAAGTCCATTGCCGCACTGAAAGTCGAGGGGGCCCCTCCCTTGCGTCTTTCGAGCGGCATGAGTGAGTGCGATCCGGCCGAGGCGAGCGCAGAGGCGCTCGTGGGACGCGCGTTACAGGCTCTGGCACCGTAGCCGGTTCCGTTTGCCCGGCCACGCCCACGATGTTCTTTGTTGGACCCGGTCACGCTCCGTGCTACACCAGGCGGACTATGCTTAAGCGTGTATTCTGGGCTGGCATTGGGTTGGTCGTGTGGGCGTGCACCGTGCCTGCAGAGCCCGACGCGCCCCTCGACGGCGGCGACGCAGCGGTGCTAGGCGGCAGCCCCGGGGCAGGCGGCGGGCTCGTGGGGGTACCCGACGGTGGGACCTCCGAAGGGGGGGAGCCTGACGCGGGTCCACCCGTCAACAGCGCCTCAGGCGGGTCCATGGGCTCGGGGCAGGGCGGCGCAGCGGGCGGCACCCCGGGCATGGGCGGCAGCCCCGTCGTTCCGGTGGAAGGCATGGGCGGCACCCCAGGCACAGGCGGCACCCCAGGCACAGGCGGCACCCCAGGCACAGGTGGCACCCCAGGCACAGGTGGCACCCCAGGCGCAGGTGGCGCCGGCGGCCGAGGCGGCATCGAAGAGCCCCCTCCGCCGCCTGACACCGCGCGGTTCAACTTCGAGACCACCGCACAAGACTGGAAGGATCTCGGGCAAAGCCGCGGAAAGCCTGGTTTGCCCCCCGAACGCTCGATGGTCCGTTCCTACGGGGGCCTGTGGTCCTTGCGCTACCCCATCGACGTGGGGCCAGGGCTCACCGAGCGCATCGTTGGCGTCGTCTCCGGCAAAATCGGCCCCTTGCCGCCCGGGCAAACCGTGGTCTTCCAGGTCTGGGTTCCCGAGGGGCACAAGATTGGAACTCTGCAGGCCTTCATTCAAACCGTGACCCCCAACTCCTGGCAGCAAGACCGGCGGGTCGGCACCGAGATCGGCGCCGGCGCCTGGACCCAGCTTTCCATTCCGATTCCCCCAAGTTACGCGGGCCAGAACCCGCTCGAGCTGGGCCTGCGCCTGGACGTCGCCGGCCCCTGGCAGGGCGATGTGTTCATCGATTCCGTGCGCGTCGAATGACGCCTGGGCGCGCACATAGTTGAGCCCAGTGCCCGCGCCGCTGCCACTAAGGCGCGTACATGTCCGGCGTCGCTTGGTTCAATCCCGTCTCGGCCCTGCCGATGCCGAACAGGGTGGGTTGCGTGTCCATCGGGAGTCCCCTCCCGCGGGTAACGCCCCTTCGCATGAGCCAAAGACGAACCCCTCACGCCGTACCTACAGACGCTGCCTCCGGCGGCCGCGTGGTGGCGCTCTCCGCCGGGCTCGACGAAGCGGCCCTGCTCGAGGGGCTGCGCGGCGGTAAGCCCCAGGCCCAAGCGGCGTTTTTCCGCCGCTACCACGCTTACGTCGAGCGCCTCGTCACCCGCGTGTTGGGCTTCGACGCCGAGGTGCCCGACCTGGTGCAGGAAGTTTTCTTCGCCGCGCTCAAGGGCATCGACAGCTTTCGAGGCGACCACGGCGCGCTGTCGAGCTGGCTGGGGCAGATCGCCATCCGCACGGCGCGGGGCTGCATCCGGCGCCGCAAGGCGCTCAAGTGGCTCGATTTTCGCCCCGGCTTCAACCTCGACGATGTTCCTGGCTTCACGCCCCAGCCCGAAGAGCGCCAGGCCCTCGCCAGGGCCTACCTGGCACTCGACAAGCTGCCCACCGACGAGCGCCTGGTGTTCAGCCTGCGCGCCATCGAGGGCATGGATGTGGCGGAGGTCTGCTCGCTCTGCGAGATCTCGCCGGCCACCGTGAAGCGAAAAAGCAAAAGTGCGCAGGAGCGTTTCTTTCGGATCGCCAACCGCGACCCGGTGCTGCGCGACTGGCTGGCGTCGCGGTCTGACACGCTCGACACCGCGCCCGGGGGCGAGGACGAGGAGGAGCGCGAATGAACGGGCCGAACTCCACGAAGGGTGACCTGCTCGCCGCCCCCACCGAAGCGCTCGAACGGCGTCTGCTCGACCTCGGGGCCGTCCAGGACAAGCTGCTCGCCGAAGGGCGCCCGCAGCGCGCCGAACGCGCCACGCAGCGCTTCATGCAGCGCTTTGTGACGGAGCGACCGGCGCGTCGCCGCCTGCCGCGGCTGATGGCGCTTTGTGGCGCAGCCGCTGCGGCGGGCCTTCTGGGGCTGTGGCTGCACGGACAAGGGCCCGCGCTCGAGGCCAGCTTCCCGAACGGCAACCGGGTGGCGGTGGGGCAGCCGGTGCGCGCACCCGCGCTCGAGGCTCTGCCGCTGGGGTTCTCCGAAGGTTCGATGGTGCTGCTCCAGCCGAAAGCCAGCTTCGAGCTCGGCGAGGTGCAGGGGCGGCGGGTCCGGGCGCGGCTTCACCGCGGACGTGCCGAAATGCGCATCACGCCGGGCCGGGGCGTCCGGTGGACGTTCGAGGCAGGGCCTTTCGAGGTCACGGTGACCGGTACGGCGTTTTCACTGTCGTGGGCGCCGCGTGAGCGCACGTTCCAGATCCGCCTGGAAGAAGGCGGGGTCACGGTGGAAGGGCCGCTGCTCGAGGGTGCCCGGCGGGTGGCCCGGGGGCAAAGCTTGGCCGTGGACCTCGGTCGAGGGCTAGCAACCTTCCAAGACCACCCCCTGGCGCCCATCGATCTGGGAGAGATCGCCATCGATACGGAGCCCGCCACCGCCCCACGGCCGCCACGTCCGGCGCTTCGGCGGGAAAGCCGCCGCACCGGCCCCGAGCCCACCGTCCCGCTGCGGGCCGAGGAAACAGCTTCGCCTTCGCCTTCGCCTTCGCCGACTTGGGATGCCTTGGCCGCGCGGGGAGATTTTGGCGGCGCCATGGCGATGGTGGATCGCGTGGGGCTCGAAACGCTGTGCAAGGACCTGGACGCCCGGGCCCTCTTGCGGCTGGCCGACACCGCCCGCGCGGCAACCCGAGACGCCGCGGCCGTCTCCACCTACAATTGCCTCCGGCGCCGGTTTACGGGGGGGCACGAATCCGCACTCGCAGCCTACATGCTCGGCCGCATCGCCTTCGAGCTCGATCATGACAACGGCCGTGCCACCTCCTGGTTCCGCACCTATCTGGACGAAGCGCCTCGCGGGCCGCTGGCGGCCGCCGCCCTGGGACGCCTCATGGAAAGCCGGCACCTGCTGGGCGACCTGCCCGCAGCCCGCAAAGACGCCTCGCGGTACCTGCGTGAGTTCACGGGAGGACCGCATACGGACCTCGCGAAGTCGCTTCTGGCCACGCCCTAGGCGGGGGGCGGCAGGTCTGCTGCTGACGCTGGTGCTGTTCCTTGGGGGGGCGGCCGTGGCCAGGGCGGACGATCACGCCAGCCGGGCCACCAGGCCCCTGGCCCTGGTGAGCGGCCTCGATACGGCGGCGCCCCTGGCGGGACAGCTGGCGCTCGATCTTTCGATGCTGGGTTTCGCGGTCGCGTGGGGGCCCGAGGCGCCCCCCGAGGCGAGCGAGGGGCCTTCCGTGGCAGCCCGGCTCACTTTCTTCGTGACCAACGAGGGGCGCGAGAGGCTCCGCATCGAAGACAACCTGCACGGCAAGAGCGCCGCGTGGGATTTTCCCTGGCGTGACACCCAGACGCTGGAGGAGGCGCGTATCGCCTCGCAGCGTCTGGTGGAGCTTTTGCGCGCGAGCTTTCGCGAGCTGGCGGCGGCCCCCCGGGCTCCCCCACCGAAGCCCCCCGCGCCCGCGCCCCGGGGCAACGCCTGGAACGCCACGGGCGGCGCCAGCCTGTGGGGAGCGCCAGACTTGCCCCTGCAGCCGGGGGCGTGGCTTGGGCTCGAGCACCTCGTGACGGAGCGCTGGTCCCTGGGGGTTCAGCTAACCCTCCCCCTGGCCGCAGGCCGCATCGAGGCCAGCGAGGGCCGGGCAACGTCGCGCCTCTTCGGGATCCTCGCTCTCGCCACGCGCCGCTTCGGCGCCGCCACCGCCCGCGTGCGCCCCTTTGCGGCCGCCGGCGTCGGTCTGGCCCGGCTGGATCTCGAGGGGCGCGCAAACCCGCCGTTCGTCGCCGTGCACGACCCGCTCACCCGCCTGTGGGGCGCCGTCCAGCTGGGCCTGGCGCTGCGCCTGACCCACCAGGCGTCACTGGTGGCGACAGGCACTGTGGCCTCGCCAGGGCCCGCAGCCGACATCGCGTTCGTGGATCGCACCGTGGCACGCTTCGGTCCGGTGCTCGCCCAGCTCTGCCTGGGAGGGCAGCTTGCGTTTTAGGCAACCAGCATCTGGGACGGCCCTGAGTGTTCGTGGTCTCGTTGCCCTGGTGGCGGTGTGTTTGCCAGCGAAGGCGAGGCCCCAAGAGCCCTTGAAGAATCCCGCTGGGCTAGCGCAAAGCTCTGACGGCAGCATCCACCTTTGGAAAGCAGGCGCGGTGGAGACGCGGCATATGCTTGGCTGTAACGGCGTCACAGAGCAGCGAATCGTTGGAGATGTCGAAGCTATCTGGCCGCGTGCTGAAGGACAGCCCCTCGCGGTGATCGCGCGGACAGACCAAAGCGAGCCGGCAAGCTTCCTTCAGGGGCTTCGCGCAAAGGATGCTGAACCCAACCCTGAGAGGCGCCTGCAGGAAGCCGTCGTAGCCACAGCAGGGAACGGCGCTGAGCTGTGGATCCTGGGCGAGAGGTCTCTTTCCAAACTGGACGCGCGGGGAAACCTTGCGTTCATAGCGAATAGGGAGCCGCGCGAATGGCATGTTCTCGCGGGAGGGATCCTGTACAGCTCCTTGGCCGTAGAGAAATCTGTGCCGCCCAACGAAAGCCGCGCCGCTCGTTGCCGCCTTCCCGCGAAATGGTCCTTCGAAGGAAGTTGGTTTCGCTATAAGCCGCTTCTTTGTGGCTCCTTCGTTATCGAGCCCGTTGAAGCTTGGCCGGGCGGGCGCAAGGGCCGCCCGCAAAATGGCGCGCCTCGAAGGATCCGGTCGTTCGACGACGGAACCGTTTTGAAAGATTCCGCAGTCGCCATGGGCGACTTGGCGTGCCTCCCAGACGATCAAGTCATTGATCTTTCAACACAGAAGGTGTTTTCGCTGCCAGAGCTTCACTTTGTGGGCCGCGCACGATGTGGGCAAGGCAGGGTGAGACAGGTCGCGTCTGTCTTGCCTGCAAAGCAACCGGTGGCTTGCATCGACACCAGGGGTAAGCTTGCTGAGATGGTGGTGTCGAGCAGCAGGTAAGAGGGACGGTCGTCCAACCGACTGGAACTACCTCCTGGGACTATTTCCTTTGGGCTTTTGCGGCGGGTTCCAATTCTGCAGAACGTCTGGTGGGGCTTGCAGCGCCGCATCGATAAGGCCCCAGCAGACGACGGTCTGGCCTTCAGGGAGCTTCGCGCATTCGGCGCCTGCTCCCGCCCAGACAGCCTCGAGGATTCCCTTCGGCCGGTGTTCGCTTCGAAAAATGTCCTTGAAAACGTACCCTACGCCGTCCTTCGCCTCGTCCACCTGCTGGGTGGCGCCGACGACGACGGCTCCGTCTGTGGCGAGGTTGCTCCAGGTCTCCCCCTCCCACGATTCCTCGCTCTTGCCCTCACGGTTGGAGCAAATCGTGCGGCGCTCCTGGGACAAGCCACAAACAAAGTCGTTCCCGCAGACCATGTCGATGAAGGTGCCTCTCGGCGCCACAGGTGCGTGACCCCAACAAGCAATCTGCCCGCTGTCGCTCAGCGCGCAGGAGTGGACGCGCCGCTCAAACCCGGGTGTCTCTTTGCGGGGGACTGGTCCCATCCGGCCGCCGCCGCAAAGTTTCCGATAGCGGCCTGCAGGTAGGCCTTCGTGCGCCCATGCATGGCCGCGCACTTCGACATGACCGTCCGGCATCAGCGACAATGTTGCAAGTGGGGCCGGATACGCAGACTTCGCGCCGTCGATCACTGGCGGCAAGGCCCAGTGGGCAGCCGTAAAGCAGACGGGTTTTCCTTCTTTGGTCGATCCGCATGCGGAGGTGTCGGCCACGCTCAATGTCGCAAAGCGAACGTCTGGAACGCGAAAAGCTGGCACGAGAGTGTTCTGCTCTGGCGCGCGCATACATGCGGCTCTTCCATCGTCCAACAGCACGCACAGGTGTCTTGTGTGGCCAGCCATTGTGGACACGTTCGGTGAAAACGGCTTACCTGCGACCGCATCACCCTTTTGCTCCCAACAGACGAGGCCGAACAAGCCTTCGGTCTTTGTGGGCGCCAAACCACAGCGCAGCGGGCTCTCCGCGTACTCGTCCTCCTGGGGAGCCTGCGCTTGTCCCCGCTCGTTTCGCCCCCAACAAGCCACCCTTCCATCGCGTGCCAATGCACACGTGTGATAGCCACCGGCCCGCACCGCTGTGAACAGCCCTTCTGGGGCTTTGCTTTGACCACAGTCCCACTCCGGCTCATGACAGCCATCGCTTCGTCGGCCCGCTCCCCAGCACGCGATCTTTCCTGACATTGTCAGCGCACACGTGTGCAAGCCGCCAGCGCTGATCTGCATGAACTCCCCAGTGGGACTTTGGCTTTGACCGTGGCTGTTCGCTCCCCCGCACTTCGCCTGACCTTCTTCACTCAGCGCGCAGACGTGCGCACCACCCACGCTCACCTGCGAAAAGCTTCCCTCAAGAGGTGCAACGTTCTCGCAATACATCTGGCCATTGACTTCGATACCGCAAGCGCCAGCTGCTCCGCCGGCGATCTGAGTGAACTTGCGTCCGATCTCGGGGGCGTCTGTAAGGCTGCTGGTTACTCTGCCGTCCTTGCCAACAAACCAATGCGCAGCAAACCCCTTGCCCGGAATAAGGCTCACCTCGCTAGCCCCACTAAGGGTGTCGCCGTTCACTAGTTGTCTGCGAGACATCTCATGAGCGACTCGCACAGATCCATCGGTATCCACAACCGCAAGCCCTTCATCCACACATGCAATAGAGGTAACGGGGTAGGCGGGCCCTTCCACGAAGTCTCCCGCACCCCAAAGGATGGCCGCGCCCTCACCAGTGCTACCGCAACTTATGTGCTGGCCCGCTCCAAGCGATTGCAGCTTGCGCCCGAAGTTCACCGCCGCCACAGGCAACCCCTCCCTCACCCCCCTTCCCGAGCTGGAAACGACGTGCGACTTCGGAGGGTGCTTCTCCAAGTTGCAAGACAAAGCAATGGACGCCGCGGCACAGATGGCGACCCAAACAGGAAAGTGTCTACACAACGTAAGTCTCCTCCTTGACGCGACGTTCGATTACGCACTTCCCGTCGCCGTATACATCGAGCGAAACGGTTCCGAACAAATAGTTTTTCCCAGGGCTCGCGTAAGGTCCTTCGAGCCGCGCTTTTCGTTCAGTCGCCAACTGCACACATCCGTCGTGGCCGAGTTTCATCCTTCCCCCACCTCCAGTTCGCGGCTTCAGCCAAAGGTCGACATCCCACTTCATAGCTGTAGGAGGGCGGTAGTCGCCCTGGAACTGAACAGAAAGGTCCACGTTGTGCTGGACACCGTTGATGGACTCGAAAGAAAAGTCGAGGCTGAAGTTTCCGAACATTACCTCGAGCAGAGCCTTTTCCTGCGCGTTCGCGTCAGCTCTGAGCGTCGAAAGAGGTTTACCTGACGACCAAGGCGTGACTTCGCTCGATGGGTCGTCTCCCCACGAGGAGTTGCGAAGAAAGACCTTCAGATCTTCGAAGTGCTCTGCGATCTCGCCGGCGGCCTTTTCAACGAGATAACTACCCAACAGGAGGGCGAGCCCAAGAGGCGTACCGGAGACCACGGCGCCCCCAGCAATGCCGAGCATTGCGCCGACTGTTCCTACTCCTGACGCAAGAGCAGCGCCCTTGTTTCTCTTCGCAAACATCTCCTGAGCTTTGAGAACACAATCGACGCTTTGCACAAGAAGTGACACGGGCGCAAGCTTCATCCCTTTGAACATGCCACGGCTCCATGGGATTTCGGGCAGCTCATATCTTTTTAGGAGCCCGGTCAAGTCATCGTACGTGTCGATCGTACTCTTGAGCGCAGCCCATCCTTCATTGACTTCTCGCTCGTCCCAGAAAGTCGAGATGCTGGCGACTGTGTTGAAGATGTTGGCCGCGATGCCGAGCATGGCTTTGTTCTTCGAGTAGAAGTCTCCGAAGTCTGGCTCTTTGTACCGTTTGAACAATAACCTCTTCAGATCATCGAACTCGTGCTTCCAAAGCGAGCGAACGACTGGTGCCGCCACTTGCAGCCAAAGCGCAAGGTCTTCCGGCCTCCCAACATGATCTCCCAGCGAACCCAACTTCTCGCCCAGAATCTCCGGCAGGCTGTCCGCTTCTCTTTCCTCGAGGCGGGCCAAGATCGCGGCCAAGAGTTCGTCAGACCGCGGCAGCGTGTTCGTGCTGGTCAAGCATTGCATCGTGAGTTTCTTGAACCGTTCGAGTTCGTCTTTGTTCTTGCCGCTTTGCAGCGCTTCGAGCGTGCGCACGTAGAGATTCGTAGGCCGCGTCTGCGGCCGGGCGCTTGGCACTGAAATGTACTTGTCCGGGGTCATTGCCAAATCAATAAAGCTGCACCGGTGGAAGATGAAGGTGGTCGCTTCTGGAGACCGAAGGCCCACGAACTTTCCATCCTTTGCGGCAGGTACGACGAACGACACCCTGGTGGGGCCTTCTTCGATAGTCAGCCAACGCAGCAACGCTTGGCCTGCGTTTTCGAGAGCCACACGTAGCCTTCGAGACTTAGCCTCCGTTCTTCCGAGGTAGTCCCACAAGCTTTGTGGGCCAGAGGTCCGACCGTTTCCGACAATCTCTTCGAGCTTCTCCTTGCCAGCGACCAAAGCACGCACCTGGCAAGCAAGGCGGTACATGGGAATCGCACCCAACCTCTCGCATTCTGCGACCCACTGGGCGTATAGCTCCTGGTACTTTGCGGCGCGGATTACGGTCTCATCTACGGGGTCGATGAGGTGCAAGCGCAGAACGCGTCGTGATGCGATTGGAGAATCAGTATTTAGCGGAGCAAAGGAGTCAGGGTTGTTGTCGTCGGAGCTATCGGTGAAGAAGGGATCCCAAAGTTTTACGACCCTCCCAGCGACCTGCTTCGTTACTGCCGCTCGATCCTTGGGGGAGCCTCCCGCGCGCAAATCATTCGCGACAACCCGATTCAGGGGCTCCGCGGACAACATGACAAAGTAGCGGTCGAGCAGAACGACGTTCGATGCCATCGCTGCAAGTGCGGGCAGCAGCAGGACCTCCTTGGCAGGACCCGTCGGTTCCCCCTCCGCATTGCATAAACGGAACTTCCCCTTGTCGAAGTCTAGCTCTTGCTGAAGGACAAGGCCGTTACCCTCCGCATCCTTGGCCAAGAAGACATACACGCGCTTCTTGTCGATAGGCGTACTGGCTCGCCGATCGAACGATCGCATGAAGAAGGGCTCCATTCCGCCTGGCAC
Source organism: Myxococcales bacterium (assembly GCA_022184915.1). Lineage (NCBI taxonomy): Bacteria > Pseudomonadati > Myxococcota > Myxococcia > Myxococcales > Myxococcales bacterium. The sequence goes on from JAGTJU010000009.1 coordinate 106,599, forward strand.
CGTTTGAAGTCGCATGCCTCGATAAACCCCGCCCGCCAGTTGGCGGGATTGACTGATCGGCTGCCCCCGTTCGTCCGCGCTTTCGTTTCTTCCCAACCAAGAGAACACAGTCCCCACCATTCCGCCCTCAAACAGGTATTGCTTCGATACGTTCGTCCAGACGAGGTCGTAGAACCGATCGATCTGCCGGAATGATACAGGCACCTCGATCACGTTGGCTTTTACGGGCGGTAATTCGGGTTTGACAGGCGTCCTCTCCTCCTTTTGGCTGGTCATGCGAGAGTTCCCTGTTCCCCGTCGTCATCGTCGTCCCAGCCAACGTCCACATCCGCGGGAGGCACAACAAGGCTCTCTTCCGCCTGATGAATACGGTCAAAGGGCTCGCCGCGAACTTGATCGATGATGTCTAGAAAGTTCTCACCCTCGAATAGTCGCTGCGGCAAGCCGTCGGCGTCCTCGCGCTCGAGGTCGTAAATCGCATCGGGCAGTAGTCCGTCAAACTCGAGCTGCAGTAGAGCGTCCCCGGGAACCAGGTCGTTGCGCGGCGAAAGCCTCTTTTCATAGCGCCCGTCGACGCTCTTCAGCGTGTAGACTGGGTGATCTGCGTCCCTCAAGTCTTCAGGCATGACGAATGCAACCGTCATGATAGGCAGGTACAGACAGCAAAGGTTCATCTGGTCGACCACACCGCCGACGTGTGTGGCGCCCGGCACCACAACCAAACGTTGCTGTGTATCGCGCTTCTGACTCGGCTCCGCCGCATCTTTGGTTTGGCCCTTCATACCTTCTTTCTGCGTAGGCAGTTTACTGAATTGCAACGTAGCCTGGCCTTTGCGCGAAAGGCCCTCGAAGCGCACAAAACCATCTTTATCCAGAGTTCCTGTATAGGAAGCGCCGTCCGCATCTTCCACCTTGATCTGGCAACCTGGCACGGGATCGCCTTCCCGATTGATAAGCTTCACCTCGATGAATCCCTTCTCCTTGCGCTCTACGATCTCTTTGAGCTTTGAGGGTGTCATCACCTCTTCGGCCACCAGGAGCCTCGTCGGTCTCGCGGCCGGCGTCCGCAACAGCACAAAGCCCATCTGCCCCGACGGGGTGCGAAGGTCGACAATGTGTTCGGCCAGTGTTTTCGCGAAGGCCTCCACAGGGCCCCGGCCTGCAGACCTGCCCTGGCGTACCACGATCTGGGCCGCTTCTGCGGCCGGCACCACATCGTACTCTCGCTCGCGACGAACCTCTGCTACCGCGTAGCGGCTTACCAAGCGGTGCACCTGCATGCCAACTACGAACTCGCGCCCGAACCGAGCTTGGAATGCGTTGAAAGCGTCCCACCCGGGTTCGCTGGGTGACATGCTGCCTGGTCGCGCCAGCACGAGCCTGCCCCATCGCAAAGCTTCAAGCAAGGGGGCTTCCATCATCTCCGGCGCGGTGAAGAGAGCAGGGCTAATCAACCCTAGCCCCTCGAGGAGATCCAACGCTTCCATGTGTCTCCACCTGACCGCCTCACGTAGGGCCCATCTGACGTCAAACTCATGAACGTCGACGGACACGGCGCTTGACTCGTCGGGCGAGTGCGGCCTACGTAGCTCGAAGTCGCCCGCCAGCAGCTGAAGTGTCAAGCTTCGAGCACTCACGACGTCACGCGTGCCCTCGAAGTCGCCTCATATTGGCTGCCGCTCTCGGCGCGCCCGGGGAGCAAGACCCGTTCCTGGTCCTTGGGAACTCCTGCTCGAGGCGAGCCATCGCCCACAGTGACCAGAAGTATGGGCTCCGGCGCCAACGACATGACCCAGTTCATACCATTGTGATGAGCGACGCGGCAAGCAGACCCGGGACCGTCGTTTCGCCGGTAGCCACTCGGGACGAAGCCGAGCTTCTCACGCAGGCAGACCTGCAAGGCGGACTCGGTGGCGAACGGGTTCGCTATACGAAACGCGGCGAAATGCGTCGTCTGCCGGGCAGGTGCGAGGCCCGGTGCTGCGCTTACGTACACCGCAAAGCGAAGTAGGCCCGTTTTGAGAACACCGATGTTCCGCTTTGCTTCTTTACGCGGGGGACGACGGAGCCCTCCCTGGGCGTTCAGGCGTGCCCGCTGCTCGGTGCCAGGCTCTGCGCCAGGAACGCCGGCAGCGCGCCCTCCGTGGTGACCACCACCAGGGCGCTCGTGGCGCGGGTCATGGCCACGTAGAGCAGGCGCTGAAGGTCCGAGGGGTCGGTGGGCTGGCCCTCCGCCGCGTGGGGCGCCGCCAGGGTGAGGGATCGGGCATCGGCCAGCACGTACACCACGGGAAACTCGAGCCCCTTGGCCGAGTGGAAGGTGAGCAGCTTCACGCCGGGGTCGGCGAGGCGCAGCTCGGAGGTGCGCCCGTGGCGGCAGGACGAAAGGCCCATGGCCGCAAGCGCACGTTCGACCTTGATGAGGTCGTGGTTGCGCCGCGACAGGATCGCCACCCGGCCCGGTGCGAGCCCCGCCAAGATCCGGCGCTTCAGGTCGGCGAGCAAGGCGTCGACCTCCTGTCCCGAGGGCCCCACCACGTGCACCACGGGGGGGCCCGTGCGCTCGGGCGGCTCGGGCCGAAGGGGGGCGTCGCCCTCGTCGGCCGCGCGCGAGGCGCCGCTGCCCGGAAACACGCGGTAGGCCGTCTCCAGGATTTCACGCGTGTTGCGGAAGTTGCGGTGCAGATCGATGCTGCGCGCGCCGTGCACCAAAAGGCCACTGTCTTTCCAGCGAAAGCCCTTGCGGTAAAGGCTCTGCGCGGGATCGTAGGCCACGAAGACGTGCCCCGGCGCGCGCGCCAGGTGCGCGGCGATGCGCAGGCCCAGCGGGGGAAAGTCTTGCGCTTCGTCCACCAGCACGTGGTCGTAGCGAGGTCCGGCTTCACCCTGCGCCAGCAGGTGCTCGTACGCGCGCCGGACCACTTCGTCGAAGTCGAGCTCTCCCTGCGCGGCGCAGAGGCGATCGTAGGCTTGCATCACCTGGAACACCAACGTGCGGTGCCGGCCTTCCAGCGCGCGGGCGGCACCGTGACGGCGCAACGCCAGGTAGGCCTCGAGCCCGCCCGTCACCCGCGACTTGATGAGCGCGATCTCGTCCTCCCAAAACGCGTCGGGCAGCGTCCACAAGCGGGCGCCTTCTTTCGTCTGAGCTTCCACCTCGGCGCGCGCTTGCCGCAGCCGCAGCCGTCGCACCCCGGCTTCGAGCAGCCGGCCTCCGGGCACGAGCGCGCGGCAAAACCCATGCAGCGTGGCGATCTCCAGGTCGTCGGTGGCAAGCCCGAGCGCGCGGGTGAGCTGCCTGGCCGCGCTGGCCAGCGCGCGGTTGAAGGTCACAAAGAGCAGCCTGGGACCACCGAGCAGCGAGCGTTGTGCCAGCAGGCGGAACACCCGGTGCAGCGCCACCGCAGTTTTGCCCGAGCCGGCCACCCCGCGGACCACGATCGCGCCCGAGCCATCGAGCTCCACGATGCGCTCTTGCGCGGGATCCAGGTGCAGCATCAGCTCTTCGAGCTCGCCACGCAGGTAGCGGTCGAGGTGCGTGCGGCTCGTGGCCTGGCGGTCTGCGCGCGCCGGGCTCGGCAGCAGGTGGGGCGCGAGCTGGAGCAGCCGGAAACGGACGCGGCTGGCCACCTCGGCCACCAGCGGAAGCCGATCGAGCGCCTCGAGCCGTTCCACGGCGCGGGTGGCGGCGTGCAGATCGGCGGGCACGCCCAGCTCCTCGAGCTCGAGCCGCGAGACGGAGGCCAGCGGGGGCAAGGTGCCTAGCGCGGCGGTGTGCGGGATGGCCGCGAGAAAACACAGCTCGAGCGCGTCTGGCTGCGCCCGCACCCCCAGCACGCGCTGATCTTCCAGCACCTCGGCCACGCCCTCGCCGGGCCGCGCGGGCGCACGGCCTTCGAGACGGGCCAGGGCGCGGGAGATGAGGTCGGGCGTGCGCCGGGCGTTTTGCAGCAGGCGCCGGGGCGCCACGATCTTCACGCCGCGCTCCCTTGCGCGGCAAAGCCCTGCAGCGCCGCGAGGTCTTGCGGCAGGTCCACCAGCCACTCGGCCGCGCCCTCGCCACGTGCGGCCGCCAGCACCCGTGCCAGCGCCGCCGTGGGGCCCAGGCTGCGCAGGTGCGCGCTGTGGAAGACCAGCAGCAGGTGATCGATGGCGCGGCTCAGGGCCACATTGAGCAAAAGCGGCGCCTCGGCGTTGCGGAGCTCGTCGAGAAAGCGGGGGGGCGTGCCCGGTGCCTCCACGGTATCGAAGATCACCAGGCTGCGTTCCCGGCCCTGGAAACGGTGCACGGAGAACACCTCGATGCGCCCCTGCGCGAGCCGCTCGGGGGCCCGCGCCCGCACCAGGTTGCGAATGCGGCGCACGTGCTCCCGGTAAGGCGCGATCACCGCCACGTCGCGCTGGGCGCTGGCCAGGATGGCGAGCTCGGCCACCAGCTCGGCGTGAAAGGGGTTGATCTTCGAGCCAGAGGATGACGGCAAAGACGCCGCGTCCGTGCGGGCCGTGTCGGCCAGCGCGATGACGGGGCCCGTGGCCTTGCGGGAAGCCACGCCCGGGGCGTTGCGCAGGCGGCCTCCGTAAAAGGTTCGGCTCACGACCGCGGCGATCTGCGGGTGCATGCGCCACTGCTCGTCCAGCATCACACGCAGCGGGTGGTCGGCGTCGATGCGGTCGCAGCCGGCGGACGAAAACACGTGCGTGCCGAGCCAGCGGCGCACGAGCGGTGCGGCCGCGTGGGCGATGGGCGCCAGCTGCAGGAAGTCCCCCACGGCGACCACCCTTTCCCGTGCGAGCGCGGCCGCGGCGAAGGCGGCCGCCAGCGGCGCCATGCTGGCCTCGTCGATGATGACCGTGTGGGGCCGCAGGCTGCGCGACAGCGTGCTCGTGGCGGCGCGGGTGAGCGTGGTGGCCAGCAGCTTGGCCTCGGCCACCACCGCCAGCTCGAGCCGCTGCAGCTCCGTGGTGAGGGCCGCCACGGCGCCTGCGAGGTCGTGCGGGTCGCCGCCGTCGCCTTCCTCGAGCAAGCTGGCCGCGAGCCGCAGCCGGCGAGGCAGGGGCACCGCTTCGCCGAGAAGCGTGCCGGCACGGCGGGGGGTCTGAGCGGCCGCCGCGGCACAGACGCGGACCATCTCGCCCACCAGGGCGGGGGCGCGGTCCCGCAGGGCGCGGTCCACCGCCGCGTCCAGATCGACCGCGCGGCCGGCCAGGGCGTCACCGCAGGGGCCCAGCCGCAGCGCGGCCCCCGGGGGCAGGGGCGAAAGGTCCAGCGCCCGCGCCAGCGCCGCGTCGGTGGCGACGTTGGTGTGCGCCGTCAGCAGCACCTGCTCACCACGGCCCGCAAGGGCGTTGGCCAGGCGCGCCAGCAGCCGCGTTTTCCCCGTGCCGGGGGGCCCCCAGACGTAGGCCACCCGCTCGGCCAGAACCCGCTCGAGGGCGGCCCGCTGCACGGGGCCGTCCGCCTCGAAGTCGTGCAGGGGGGCACGCGCGGCGGCGCCTTCTCCCGCGAGCAGACCCAGCGCGAGCGCCGGTGAAAACGGTGGCCAGGGCGACGCCTGCCCCTGCGCCTCGGCCTCGAGGATCGTGCGCAGCCGGCTGGCCAACAGCTCGAGCAAGAGGGTGGGGTCGAAGTCCAGCCAGCCTTCGGGCACGAAGGGGCCGAGATCGCTACGCAGGGCCAGCACGATCGCGTCCTCGTCGCGTTCGTGACGAAGCACCTCGCCGCTGGCGCTTTCGCCTTCGGCCAAGAGGCGCACGGAGGTTCCCTCCGGAACGGGCACGTCCAGCGTACACGCAAAACGGTAGGCGTACGCCCCGGGATCTTCGCGCAGGCGGACGCCCTCGACCACGCGAACGCGGCGCTTGTCCCCCAGCGGGCCGAGCCGCGCCCGCAGCTCGCCGCGCTCGAGCCGCAGCGCCTCGAGCATTCGTTCGATGACGGCGTCGAGCGCCGCAGGAGGGCCCATGGGAGTGCGGACAAGGTAGCGCACCGGCCCGCGGGCCGGGAACATCAGTTCTTGGGGTGCTTCTCGTTCTCCGCGTGCCAGTCAGCCAAAGAGAACACCTGGGCGAGCCTCTGCGTCTTTTTGGGGCTTGATCTTCGGCTTCGTGCCGGAAGCCGGCGGCGGACGCGTACGGTGAGCGCCGCGCGCAGGGCTTCCTCGTCTAACCTAGGCCGGGCCGGCGGTCTGCCGGTGCCCCTCTCCCCTAAATTGGCAAAATCGAAGGTCATCGCCTCGGGGCGGTCACTCTCGCCCGTGGTCTCCAAAGACAACGGCAAATCCAGAAGGGCTGCCGTCGCATCTCGCGTTCGGGATTCGGCTGAAACCTATGTGTTGTGATCCCCCAAAGCTTGCCGCTTTTGGGGCCTGAAAATCGTCAAGAGCACCACGGGTAGCAGGGGGTGGGCGCCTCGCGAGAGGACGCTCACGATGACACGAAGCAAGAGGACGAAGGGCCCGCGCGCACGGGCGGGAAAGAGCCTGCGCGGACGACGGTTCACCACGGCGCAGAAGCAGGAGGCCATGGACCTGATCCGGACGGGGCTCAAACGGACAGAGGTGGCCAGGAGGATCGGGACCACGATCGAATCGCTGCGGGTGTGGCGCAAGAGCGCCGCGGTGAAATCGGCGAAGACAGGGGCTCGCCGGTCAGGTCCGGGCAAGGCACAGACGGCGACGGCCGCAGCAGAAGCGCCAGCGCCAGACGCGGCGCCGGTGTTGAGCCCAGGTGGCCTCGCGCCCATCGAGGTCGAGGCCATCCTGCAAACCAAGAAGGAGCACCCCTCGATGGGGCCAGCGCAGATCAGGGCGCAGCTCAAGCGGTTTCGCGGCTGGCGGATCTCGATCAAGGCGGTCCAGCGGGTGCTGGAAAAGGCGGGGTACAGGATGGTGCACACCAAGAGCCGGCCGGAGGGTCAGGAAGACTTCAAACGCTTCGAGGTTCCGCGGCGCAACGCCATTTGGCAGATCGACTTCGCCGACCTGCGCGTGGGCCCCGAACGCGCGCATGTGTTGCTGATCGTCGACGACTACAGCCGCTTCATCGTCGGGCACGCGCTCGGCGAGGAGCCGAGCTCGGAGGTGGCGGTAGGCACGCTCGAGCGTGCCATTGCTCAGCATGGAAAGTGCGAAGCGGTGTACACAGACCGGGGCGGGGCGTTTCTGGCTTGGCGTGAGCAGTCGGGATTTCAGCGATACCTGGAACGCGAACTCATCGACCACTCGGTGTCGCGCCCCTCCAAACCGCAAGGGCGGGGCAAGGTCGAGGCGCTCATCGGTACGTTGCAACGCGAGCTGTGGCAGGTGCGGCACTTCGAGTCGCTGGAACACGCACGCCGGGAGCTTGCCGCGTGGGTCACGCACTACAACGAGCGCCGCGCGCACATGGGCATCGACGGGCTGTGCCCCGCCGACCGGTACCATGGGCGGGCGGAGGCCGTGAGCGCCGAGCTGGCCGCCCGCGCGCGGGACAGGGCCAAGGCGACCGCCGCGAATGAACCGACCGGTGCCCCCGTGCAAGAGACCGCGGACGCGCCCATCGAGGTGCTGCGGCTGGTGATGGTGGGCGACAAGGTCGAGCTGCGCGTATTCGGCGGTCGGGTCGAGCTCGGCACGTTGAAGCGCTAGCCCCTGCGCCGTTGGTAAACGCAGACGGCACGGCATCGTCGGCGGTAATGTTGCGTTGTTCAGGCCCAACACAACCGCTCGAAGAAGGCCGTGCCGCTGCAGTCCGAAGCTACCCTCAAACCAGCCCGCAAGCCAAGTCGTCTTGTTGCGCTTGCGTGCGCCGCCGTCGTGGTTGCTTACGACCGACGCTGGCTCGCGCAACCGGTGGCGGCCCTACTCGGCCCAGGTGACCCCGCGCCGGAGACCCTGTCGCGCCTCAAGGCCAAGCTGCTCGGCCCCCTCGAAAGCCTGGTGGCACGCTTGCACCGCCGCGGCCGCCGGCCAGGGCACGGCGAGGTGTTCCTGATCAGCCTCAAGGCGGGGGGCTTCGGCCTGAACCTCACCGCCGCCGACTACGTCGTGCACCGAATCCGGCGGTGGAGGATCAGGCGAGCGATCGCGCCCATCGCATCGGCCAAACCCGCCCGGTTACCATCTACCGTCTGGTGAGCAAAGGCAGCATCGAGGAGAAGGTGCTGGCCCTGCACGCGCGCAAGCGTGCGCTGGCGGAGGATCTGCTGAGCGAAGCCGGCGCACCCGCAAAGCTGGACGTCGAAACCCTGCTGGCACTGCTGGCGTGACTTCGCCCTTCAGGCCAAGAATCTGAAATCGGAAACCGGTGCCTTGCCCGCGCCCGCGACCAGTTTGGACCCGCGCCGCCAGAGGGCTGAGGTGCGGAGGAGACAATGTATCTGTGCCCAACCCATCGGGGCGAATGTCCGATAGCCCCCGTGGCCTCGGGGAAGGCGGAACTCACGCCGGATTGTCGCCTGGGCGATGAGCGACAGTAGCGACGCTGCACTGGCATTGGCAGCCCTCGACCGCGCCATTCTGCTCCGAAAGCCGCGGCCGGGGCTTATCCATCACTCCGACCGCGGCAGTCCCTACGGCTCCGATGAGTACATCAGAAGACTTGATTCCAGGATCGCGGATCACGTCGTCCTCGCCCAGCCGTTCAGCATGGATAACGGCATGCTGACGCGTAACCTCAAGCTGGATCGACGCGCCGTTCGGCGCGTGATCGTTCCGGATGCCGACTCCGCCCGTCCCTGACGGTCTCATCGGCGAAACACCTGCCCAGGTCACCTGACGCGAACCACTCCGCTCCTCGATCATGTGTCCATCGCGGTCGGCGATCTGTCGAGCGCTCGGCCGTTCTACGATGCCATCATCGCTGTGCTGGGAGCCCGCAAGGTGTACGACCACGAAGCCGCCATCGGCTACGGCGAACGGCGGCGGAGAGAGCAGTGGCGGATCGTACGTACGTTACGGTCCGACGCTCGTCGGGAGTCGCGCCGGTCGATGGACTGCACTGGAGTTTCAAGGCCGTCAACCGACAGCAGGTTCGGGCGGCCTTCGCCGCCGGCGTCGCCGCGGGTGGGCGCGACGATGGCGGTCCGGGCTTGCGCGCCGAATACCATCCGACCTACTACGCCGCGTTCATGAAGGATCCGGACGGAAATCGTATCGAGATCGACTGTCACCAGAGCGAGTGAGGCGCGTACGCCGCGAGTTTTGTCTCGAGTTACCTTATGACTGGCCGGCCGTGCTTGTCTGGATCATCTTTTGTTGTTGGCGCAGCAATCAGAGCTCGTAAACGACTCGTCTTTGCGGACTTCGGTCGAGACATGAGGAAAGCGTCGATCGCGCGACTGGCGTTCACTTGATCACCGGCCAGAAGAAGCGCATCGATACGAAGGACTTCAAGCTCTTCCGCCAGGATCCCGCCGTTGGGTCTGGTGGCTTCGTATTCTTTCAACGCGGCCATGGCCATCGGCGCGTTCTTCGCCAGAAGTGAAGCGCGAACTTTTCGAAGAATGTCGACCTCCGCTGCCAACAACGATTCGGGGCGCGGGCCACCTGTTTGTTCGACAATCTTAGAGGGCTCAATCGGCGCTGTTGATTCTTCAACGGGGGCCGTGCTTGTTGTTAGCGACTGCTTCGGTGCTTGGGCCTTCCCAAAGCCAACGGTTCTTGGGATCCTGTACGCCGCCGGTGGCGGCGTGAGCTCAGGTTGGGTACTTACCTCTGTCATAGGTTCTTCTGCCGCGATCGCCTTCATGACTGGTTCGGCAAGCGGTTCGGCAACCACGACTGTCTCCGTTGTGCCAAGGGTGGCGATGGCTCGCGACGGTTGGTGCTTTCGTGCGGATCGAGCGGACGGTTTCGGCGATGGAGTGTGAACAGCTACCGGAGCAGTGGTAACAGGCACATTCTCGCGAACCGCCACGTACGCCGAGGCGCTGCCAGCGCACAGCAGCAGTGAGGCCTTCACCCACAGGGGCAGGCCGAAGCGGTTGATTACGAGGCGGCTTGCTGAGCTGACGTTGCGCGACCAACTGGGCGCGTCCACCGCGTGGCGCACGGCCGCAGCAATGCGCTCGCGTTTCGCCGCAGGCAATCCATCCTGCCGGGATGAGCGAAGGAGTAGCTGTTCAAACTCGTCGTAGTTTTCGCTTTTCAATGCGAATCTCCCTTTCGATCAACCTGGCGCAGGCGTGCCGCTGCTTTCTGAAACAGGATCCTCGCCTTGCGCATCCGAGACGCCACGGTCCCCGGCGGGATGTCCAGCAAGCTCGCGGCAGCCACACGATCCATCCCTTCTAACTCACACACCACAAAAACTATCCGTAAGCGTTCCGGCAGGGTGTTTAGAGCTTCGTCAAGCAACCGGCGCGCTTGTAGCTCAATGCTCTGAGACTCGGGCGAGAGCCTTGGGGGACTTAAGAAATCGATGGCGAACAGCTCGTGGGCCTTGTTGCGGCGGCGAGCGGCGCGGCGCGCATCAGACGCCACTCGAACCGCGATTCCGAATAGGTAGGATCGTTCGCGGTCTTCATCAAACTTTTCGAGCTTTCGCGCAGCGACAATGAATACCTGCTGCGTTGCGTCCTCAACGTCAGCTGCTGGTACGCCAAGGCGCCGTACAGACCGACTCACGAAATCTACATTGCGTTCGATGAGCCCACGTACGCGGGAGCCCACCTCAGTTTCCTCCCGGTCAGCGCCGCGTGCCGAGAACCATGCGCGATCAGCCACATCCACAGCTTTCTAATGGCCACAACGGTTGCGGTTGATCATGGAAAATTCCAAATAAACCCAGCCCCCACCTGAGGCGCCCAACGGGGAGCGGAATGGACTACGACAGCGTCTGCCCCTTTGGTCACAACAAAGCGGTAGTTCGCTATTCCAACCGTCGTTCCAATATTGGCCTCGAAGCCAAACGAGCTCCACGGCCAAGCCTGAAGCCGAGCCTCGGCAACGCCGGCTGCCCACGTGCGCGTGCTGCCGAGGGGCATGGGAACGCCCCTGCCCTCCACCGCAAGGGTGCCGATCTGCACCCCCCCGCAGGGTAAAATTTGTACCGTCGTTGTTTTCAAGATCGGCCAACAGCCCGTGGTCTCCCCGCTAAACCCCTGAATCCTCACCGAAGGGTCGGGGCTCGGCGCTGACCGGCCACTCCAAATCAAGACGCGTAGCCGTAAAGAAGGCGGCAACGCGAGGCGTCCGAGCGTGCGTTCCACAAACAACGACATGCCTAAAGCGCTGCCCAAGGCGAGTCCTGCACCGCCGTTTACACCGGCCCCCATGCGCCAGCGCCCAACATCACTACCAGTGGTGTCCCGATCCGGAGTCGGAGCGGGGCGAAGCGCGGTGGCCTCGATTTGGTGTTGTGTAACAGTGCGTTGGTACCCAACAATCGGATCTAAAGACAGCGCCGCGGCAAACACCAAGGTCTCTACAGTTTCTCGACATACCGCGGCCAACGCCTCGCGCTTCTCTACCGGGTCGCCAGTGCCTCCCGACTCAAGAACGCCTGCGAACCCTTGATCGGTGAGTGTGACGCGAAGTCGGACGACGTGCTGTTCTGCGTCTGATGTCACCAGTTTGACGCTGGGGCTCCACTGTTGGAAAAGGCCTACAACCTGAGCAGTCGACGGGCACTCGCCAGGGGCGCTGTATTCCAGGCCGACCTGTGGTCCCCCGGCCGCGGAAGAGTCCGCATGGCCGGCAAGAAGATGTATCGCTGGCAGGAGCAGCCTGAGCCGATACCTGCTGCGAAAGGGAATGGGCATGTCGCCGTGATAGTACCATCGCGACGCTCCGGCAGTTCAAATGTCTCGTCACCCTCTTGGCGTCTCAGGCGCAATGAGGAAGCAAGCACAACGGCGTTGGTGCCGGCAAGGGCCGGTGACGCAACCCTATGGGTACGTTTCTAAGCGTGGGCGCACCGACAGAATCGGCGTTGTCGAACTGGTGACCCAAGGTTGCACGGCGTGCAAATCAGGCGGTGGGTCTATGATGGAGGGGCGGGCCGCGCAACAAAGCGAAGGTGGCCAAGTTGAAATCCGAATATGCGTCCGAGTTCAATCAGCCGATGCCGATTGGTTCGTACGTACCGAGTCTTTGCGCCAGTGTCGATCACGTTGCTCCAGGCCAGCCCCTTCGAGGGGCTAGGCCCATTCCCGCCATCCATCACTGCGGAAGCACCCCGCGTGCCGGCGCCACTAAGGGCACGTCGTGGGGGTTCCGGCGCCACCACACTGCAATGCTTGAACCTACTGTGCGCCTCGAGCGTGCGCGCAAACGACAAGCCGCCAGCGTTCCCCATGGGTTCGCCGGCGGCCCGCCTTCTGTGTTCGTAGCGCTAGATGCAGGGTTGCGTTTCAGGGTCGCAAACCGGCAGCGTGCTGCACTTTGGGGCCACAGGCCGGGGGATAGAGCAAGCCGTCGATGCAAGTGACTTGTTCGGCGCAAATGATCGTGTTGTCACAAGTCGCTGGCGGGTGGCGGAAGCGGAGGGTCAATGATTGGGCACGGCGTTTTGCTGACGTCGCAGTTTTTGGGGCCGCAAGCTGTTGGGTAGAGCAAGCCGTCGACGCAGGTGACGTTTGCGGCGCAAACGAGCGTGTTGTCGCACGTCGCTGGCGGCAGCGGAGGGTCAACTATGGGGCAGGGAGTCTTACTGACGTCGCAGTTTTTGGGGCCGCAAGCTGTTGGGTAGAGCAAGCCGTCGACGCAGGTCACTTGCTGAGCGCAAACGAGCGAGTTGTCGCACTCGACTGGCGGAGGCGGCAGCGGAGGATCAACTATGGGGCAGGGAGTTTTACTGACGTCGCAGTTTTTGGGGCCGCAAGCTGTTGGGTAGAGCAAGCCGTCGACGCAGGTCACTTGCTGAGCGCAAACGAGCGAGTTGTCGCACTCGACTGGCGGAGGCGGCAGCGGAGGGTCAACTATGGGGCAGGGAGTTTTGCTCACATCGCAGTTTTTGGGGCCGCAGGCCGTGGGGTAAAGCAAGCCGTCGACGCAGGTCACTTGCTGAGCGCAAACGAGGGTGTTGTCGCACGTCACTGGCGGAGGCGGCAGCGGAGGGTCAACTATAGGGCAGGGAGTTTTGCTCACATCGCAGTTTTTGGGGCCGCAGGCCGTGGGGTAAAGCAAGCCGTCGAAGCACGTGACTTGCTGGGCGCAGACCAAAGAGGGGTCGCAATCAGACCTCACGTCATTAAGCAAACCCGTGTCGTCTACGGGGTCCGATTTGAAATCATCGGTACCGATCGGGACGTCGGACGTGAGACATCCAGCCAAACACATCGCTGGGTAAAGCAGGAACAACAAACTTCCACGCAACAAAATCTTTGTCATATGTATCTCCTATTCGGGGTCGGTCTGCGCGTTGTCAGCCGCAGTCACTTAGTTAATGGCCGGGCACCTTCAGCCTGATCACTTTTTGATCGGGGTGTCGTAACCAGTGCACGCAGACGGTCGGCCTTTTTTTTGCTCGGTCTTGCCAGGATGAATGCATCGATTGCTCGACGAGCGCCGGCCTGATCTCCCGCCAAAGGAGTGCGTCGATGCGAAGCAACTCGGCCTCTTCCCAGCGATCGGGGAAAACGAAGTTGCCATAAGAAAGGCCAGTCGTTTTAAGCACTTTGCCTCAATGCGCCCCCCGGCAGCAAGGCCGAGGATGCGAGGCGGCTTACGTTAGTTGACAGGACATTCTTTGTCGAGCGTTTTCTGGCGCGGAAAGACGTGGTGCTTAGGCTCTCTATTGACATCGCGATGCATTGCGAAGCTGTGGCGCTGGTTGCCGCGGGAAGCCACCACCGATGCACGAGGTGTGTTCAGTTCTCCCGGGCTTTCTCCGGCGAGAGCACGTCCTCGCGACGATCCCGAAAGCCGTTCGTCCGCGCCCCGCCGGGAGATCTGGAACTCTGTCCCCGTCGGCAGCAGGTCGATCACCGGCCCCTCATACGCGGCGGCCAGCCGGGCGAGACGCCGGTCCTTCCTGAGCCATGTCGCGATGGCCGCCCAATACGCGCGGACACGTCCAGACCGATGCGCGCCTACCAGGCGTACGAGCTGATCGGCGTTCACGTGCCCGTGATGCACCCCGAGCCACGTGGTCAGCACGGCGAGCACCCGGAGATCACCGTCGTCCATCCCAAGCGCAGAGGCATGGAGCAGGGTGCGCTCGATGTCCGCGTCCGCTGCCGCTTTGCCAGCGAAGTTCATCCCGATGGCCACCATTCGCGCCGTCAGTTCGTCGGGCGAGGGCGTCGGCTCGGGGGAGGTCGCACGGTTAAACGCCATGGACGAGCCTCCGCGCGACTTCGGCCATCGTGGCGCAGACATGGGCTGGCCAAGCATTGTTGCCGTCCTGCCGTTCCAGCCAGGGCAGGCACTCGGCGAACTCCTCCGCAGTCGGTGCGAGCGCGATGCAGTCGGGCAGATCCGTGCCGCGATGTCAAAGTGCGAACAGCTTACTCTTCAGCAGATCGGGTCTGCCCTGCATATACCGGCGAACGTGATCAATCAGATCGGGCATCGTGATCGGTCGGAGCGGAGCGACGATGGCAGTTGTTCTGGGGGCAAGGTTACTCGGTCGGGATCTCCTGGGTTGTCTTTCTGCGCGAAGGACCCTTTAGCACGATGCGGTGAGCGTTGTGAAGAAGGCGGTCGAGGATGGCATCTGCCATGGTTTGGTCATTCAGATGTTCGTACCAACTGTTGGGCGGGAGCTGGCTGGTCATGATGGTGGACCGCTGGCCATAGCGGTCCTCAAGGACCTCGAGAAAGTCCCTGCGCTCCTGCTCACGTGCGGGTGCCAGTCCCCAGTCATCCACCACCAGGACATCTGCGCGCGCGAGCTTTGCAAAAAGGCGCACGTAGCTGCCATCCGCTCGGGCGAGCGCCAGTTCGTCGAAGAGACGAGAGGCTCGACGGTAGATGGCGGAGAAGCCCTTGCGGCACGCCTGCTGGGCGAGCGCACAGGCAAGAAAGGTCTTTCCGGTTCCAGTCATTCCCGTGATGATCACGTTTTGGTGTTGCTGGATCCAAGCACAGGAAGCCAGCTGACGAACGGTGGCTTTGTCGATCTCTCGGCGTGGTGAGTAGTCGATGTCCTCGATGCAAGCTTGACTCAGGCGTAGCTTGGCTTCTTTCAGCAATCTCGAAAGCCGCTTGTTTTCTCGCGCGAGGCATTCCGCATCGACGAGCAATCCAAGCCTCTCGTCGAAGGACAGTCTGGCGATTTCTGTGTTCTTCTGCTGTTCTGTCCACGTCGTGGCAAAAGCGTCAAGACGTAGGCTGCGAAGCTTGTCGAGTGTCTGTTCCTTCAGCATGTGGTTCCTTCAGTTGTAGTAGTTGGGTCCGCGAATATTCGAATGTGCAGCGGGTGCTGCGCGTGACGAGTTTTCCTGCGAAGGCAAAGGCGAAGCATCCAAGCCGTTTTTCAAGATCGAATCGACATGGCGATAGGACCGCGCGCCCACGGCAACGGCCCGCGTGCATGCGGCCTCCAGCCTTGAGGCGCCGTAGCGCTTCTCCAGGCGCAGAATTCCAAGGCAGGATCGATAGCCCTGCTCCGGGTGGGGCCGATCGCCGAGGATTCGTTCCACCAGAAGGCGCGTCTGTGGTCCGATCGTTGCCGCCCAGTTCGCAATGCGCGAAGGAGACCACTGCATGTGTTTGCGGTGCGCAGCCGGCATATGCTCGGGCACGGTGGTGTGGCGCCCGCGCTGGAAGCTCCTTGCGTGCGAGGCGATGCGTTGGCCGTCGCGAATAACCTCAACCGTGAAAGCCGACATCCGAGCCTCGACCTGTTCCCCCACATGCTGATGGGGAACCGAGTAATAGTGACCATCCACCTCGACGTGGTAATCGATGTTCACCTTGACGGCCTTCCACTCGCCGTAGGAGAACGGACGTTCGGGAAGCGGTCGGAGCATCGGTTTGTCGAGCCGCTCGAACATCTCGCGCCGGCTGCGTTTGTATATCCGCATCTGCCGGTTGTTCAGGTCCTCAAGCAGTTCCCAAATGCGCTCATTCAACGATACGATCGAGAAGTGCTTCTCGTGGCGCAGACGCGCCAGGATCCACCGCTGTGCGACGCGCACGGCGGTCTCGACTTTGGCCTTGTCCTTGGGATGGTGTGGACGAGCAGGAATGACTGACGTTCCGTAATGTTCTGCCCACTCTTCGTAGGTCCGCTGGATGCCGGGTTCGTATCGGCAAGGGGCCGTGACGCCAGAGCGAAGCTGATCGCACACAACAACCTCGGTGGCACCGCCAAAGTATTGGACCGCGTGGCAGTGGCTCGAAATCCAATCGGGCCCCCGTTGTGTGGGCGTCGCCTCGGCGTACGTGTAGTTGGAAGCTCCGACAACCGCCACGAAGAGCTCAACGTCGATGCGCTCGCCCGTCTTCGGATCCCAAATGCAAGGCTTCTTTCCGGAGTAGTCAACGAACGTCTTCTCGCCGCCGCGGTGAACCTGCCGCATCGAGTAGCTACGCTGCTTGAGCCACGCACGATACATGTCGCAGAACCGCGTGTACCCGTAGCCATTGGGGTTGTCCTGGACATACTCGAGGTGCAGAAGCTCGAGCGTCACGCCAGGATAGCGCCGCTCGCGATGGATCCACGCACAGTCGGGGCGTGGCCTCTCTGCCTCAGCAGAGGACGGGTACAGCCGCCTTTCAAGCGCGCTTGCTGCCAGCGTGTCCACCTCCGCGAACTGTGTGAAGCCTGCTTCCTTGGCACGGCGAACGGTCTCGCCTACCGCCCCCGCGCTGATTCCGAGGCTGCGGGCGATATCGCGATGGCTCCGCCCAAGCAGCCATTTCTGTCGAAGGATTTCTCTGACTTGTCTCATTGGTAGTCGCTCCGTAGGCATCCCCGGCTTCTAGCCGGGGGGCAGCCCCTTCGAGCAACTCCATCGCCGCGACGCGGCGTGTTCCTTCGCAGGACACGCTGCGGCATCCGCTGATCACGATCACCGATCTAGGTGATCATGATGGCCGATCCCGCTGATCGTGATCACCGATCCAGGTGATCACGATGGCCGATCCCGGCGATCACGATGGTTCGATCCGAGCGATCACGATCCGCCGGTGCATGCACATTGTGCTAAGTCTCGCCTCGCGTAAATGCCAGTGTTATCAACTATTTGTCTGGCTCCATGTCATGGCGACAGTCCCTTGAGACATTCGCTATTTACAGGACGAAACGAAACCTTCGTTTGACTCTCTATAGCCAATCTTAGATCCATATCGGGCATCCCGTGGTCCACCAGGGTCACGTCCCCGGGCACGTCTGATTCACAACTAGGCGGCCTACCCATCCCCCAAATAGGAGCTGAGAAGATCATGCAAGTGAAGAGAGTAGTGCGCCCTCTGTGCGCAACGGCGTTATTACTATTAGGGAGCGCTTGCTCTCAAGACGCGTCTCCCGCGTCCGCCCCGCTTAGCCAAGCTGTTTCGGCTGCGGAAGGACGGCCATCGGCGCCCGGAAATGTCGCTGAATCGTCGCCTGGAGCTGTAGCTGCGGTGGCAGCAGCTCCAGCTGCAGCCGCTGCTCGGGCTGCCCTCCCAGATAGGGCTCAGGCACCCCTAGTTGCGAAGTACCCAGCGCAACAAGAAAACCGGCGCATTTTTAAGAGCCCCGAGGAGCTACCTCCGCGAGGGCCGAAGCAGAAGGAGGACAAAGAGAAGCAATTCACTGCCCCTTCGGAGGCTCCTCCGGCGAGTGAGACGCTGTCTGGTGCTGAGTACCGCCGCCGTGCCGATGAGTACTTGGCGCAGTGGAATAAGCGCTCAGGCGATTATGCAAATTCAAGCCCGCAAGAGACCGAAGCGGCCAAGAGCGCTCTCAAGCGAGAAATTATCGGAGAATGATCATGAAAAACTCAAAAACAAAACTCCTACTCGCAGCGGTTCCGATGATTGCAGGCTTCCTGATCGCAGCTCCGGCATCTGCGAACGTCGGAGCGCGTGTCAAGGACATGTGGCTCAGCCCCATCGCCAAAACGAGCGTCTTCCTCGACGCTAACGTCACTTACGTGATCACGACCAGCAACCTTCAACCGCTTGTCCCGGGCGGAACGCCGGATACCGTCATCCACGTTCAAAACCAGGACGCGAATGGATCCTTTGTCGCTGGCAACGATGACTTCAACGGTCTCGCGAGCCAAGTTACTGTGACCGTCCCGACGTCGAAGAGCGTTGATGTTCTTATTCGGGCGTACAATAGCAGCCGGGCGGGTACTGCCACATTGACCATTACGCGGGCCGGGGTCACTCAATCAAGTTTTCCAATCACATTCGCGGGGAGCACCCAGATGACGTCTAGTCTTCCAGTGCAGAGCCACGTTATGACCGTTGAGCAATTCAACGGTCCGAGTGATTCTATGCTGTTGGTCCTATCAGGGTCGGCATCCAATGCTATCGCTTTTGATGATGACGATGGTGTGGGTCTTCAGAGTTGGATCCATTTGGATCAAGGTTGCAGCACTTGCATCATCGTCTACGGTCGATTCAACAATGGCCCTGAGGGACCTGCTACGTTGATCTATGACGGAGATGTCCATACTGCAGACGCCGACGCTGATGGCATGGGCAACGCGTTGGAGACAGCAATAGGGACAAGCACCACAGACCGCGACAGCGATGATGATGGCTTAGACGATGGTTTGGAAGTGGGTGGCCTTGACTCGTCTCCGGCTCTCAAGCTTCCGATGTGGGGCGCTAACCCTTTGACAAAGGACATGTTTGTTGAAGCGGATTGGGCGCCATGCCTAGACCCGAACACTTGCTCCAGCCAAGATGCATGGCAACTGACCGGCGCCGCTGCCGAGGCCGTAGAAGCTCTCTATGCGCCTGATGTGAAGGTTCATATCGACATCGGCAGAACCAACTCAGCAACCACTTTGGATCAATGGTCAAAGTGGGGAAACTGGGGGGGAGCGAATCGGGCCGCATACACTACACAATGCGGGACCGTTGTTCCGGCTAGAGCCAATATCTTCCACCACTACCACGTTACCTCCGCAGGCGAGGGCGGACAAAGTCTGCCCCCGCCTTCCAAATGCGCTTATGGCGGCAACGGCCACAGAACAATGGCACATGAACTCGGACACAACCTTGGGCTGTTCCACGAGGGCAACACAGGCTCTGGGCGGATGAACAACAAGCCCAATTACTTGAGCCTTATGAATTACGCCTTCTCGTACGATGGAACTGTGGGACTGTCTCGTAATACCATTAGTGCGACTATTAATCCATCGTCTCTAAATGAGGCCACAACCGGCCTACCGTCGTCACTGATCACCAAGATACAAAACAATTTCTCCTTCCTTGCAGATCCGGCAGGCGGAAAGGTCGATTGGAACCGAGATGGTCAATACGACAACGGCGTGCGTGGCGCGCCAGGCTGGATCGTTTCCAACGCTCCTGAAGTAACTGCAGCGTGGGTTGACCCTAACGTCGAAGACGGCATTGGCATTGGCATGACCCGTTTATCATCCCCAGCCCGCCTTTACATGTTCTCTCGCCGCACGTCCGACCAGAAGGTCCAGTATCGTTACACGACCAGCTTCGCAGCTTGTTCTGGCGGGGACCCTATTGGGGCCTGCCAAACCTGGGTTGGACCGACGGTCATCGGTAACTCCGTTGGAGGGTCAACTTCTGCACCTACAGCTCACCCCGTCATCATCGGTGGAGTCGAAAAGTTGATGCTGATCTACACCGACAGTGGTGGCACGATGTGGTACCAGATAGGCACATCTAACGATGTGTGGTCAGCTCCAAAGTCGATCGACACGACCGCCGTCGGGTATGAACCGGCTTTTGCAATGACGGCGGCGAAATACCGAGTTTATTTTCGAAAGTTCTCGGTGCTCTATCGCAGAGACTACGATCCCGTGACCGACACTTGGGGCGCAGCCCAATGGGAGAAAACCACAACCAACGCGAGTATCGCCACTTCCTTCGGCGTCTCGATCACCCAAGGCATGGAGAGCTCCGTTCCGGGTAGCTCGTATTACATGGCCCTCGCCGACTGGACCAACGGCAATCAGGTGCAGCTTTGGCGGCATAACGCGTCAGCAGACAACTGGACGCAGATAGTCGGGGCGTGGGGCGTAACGCCACCGGCGACTGACGCCGCTCCCGCCCTAGCCTACGTACCTCTCAATCTAGCTAACCAACCTGTCGGCCAGTTCTACATCGCCTACAACACAGTTGACGCGACTGGCGAGAACATCATCAGGTTCGCCAAAACCGAAGGTAACGACTCGTCTGCCGGCGCGACTACAAGGCGACTGAAGTGGCTGACGACGCCTATCCCAATTTACAACTACTGGGGGACAGCCGTCGGTAGCCCGGAGCTGTACTTCAAGCTGGGTGTCGATGGGAACCTTCGGGCGGCATACCATTATGCGATCAGTGCAAAGATCACCTTCTACCCGGTGGCAGATGGTAGCGCCAATGTGACCCTAAAAGACCAAAACGACTTTTACTATTTAAGTGAAACTCTCGATTGTTCACTTGGTGCAGGCGGCTGCATCACGCTCTAATAAATAAAACACGGAGAACGGCCAGTGCTGAAGAATCAGATTGTAGTAGGTTTGACCGCGCTGGCCGTTTCAGGCTGCGTCCTTAACTGTTCAGGGAACAATGCGCCGCATCGGAGCGATGCGGCTGCTCAAGGTGGTGGATCTGGAGCCACCGATACCTCGTTGCTCGATGCCTCGTTCGATGCGGACGCTGAAGGCAACTCTTCAACGCATGAGGTTGCTCCGGATGGCCGTGATGGCTCGGCCCAAGAAACTGGGCCTTCCGAAACCTGCCTGGCCGGATGGTCGGAAAAATCCCTAGTTTTTACTGCGAAGCCGCCCTTGGCTGTGGCTCCTAAGGTTGCTTGGACAAAGAAGCTCGTAGATTTCGTTGCAACGGGAGACCGAGTTGTTTCCGGCAACGGTTTCATCGCCACGACTGCGGCGAATATTGTGTTGTCCGTCGACAAACAATCTCAGATGGTGCGGGGCTGGAGGAGCGAGCTGCCCGAACTCTTCACATCGCTGTCGCTTGGAAAGGACGGGAACATCCTCGTCGCCGGAAGCCGAGCTTACGGCATCGCTCCCGATGGAACGAGGGTCTGGCAGGTTCCGCTTAGTGGACCGCCCCTCATGGACGAATGGACCAAATGCGGCTCATCTTACTCATCTGCAGCCAACACGCTCTTCACCCTTTGCAACACTGGATATTTGCACGCCATTGTCCCTGCACAACAGGAAACGAAGTGGTCCCAGCGCATCTACGAAGCTGGCTTCTTTGACTCGTTCATGCGGGGCGGCGGCGGAGATTCGCTTTTACTGTCGCTCTCGGAGCGCTTAAACAAGCCAGGCATCCGCGCTTACGATGCCCGTTCTGGGCAAGCCATGGGTGCTGTTGTGAAGGACCGAGCGAGCGTCTCTGCTTTCTATTCCGGTGGGATGCTCACGGTCGGGAATACGATGGCTGCTTACGACAAGTGTGGCAACCTCCGATGGAGCGCGGACGAAGAGGGAACTTTCGTCCTACCCGTTGTGACCGGGCTACCGGACGAACGCATTTTTGCAATTGAAGGATCTGGAACCTCAACTGCTGAACGCAGCTTAAGCATGTACTCATCGACTTCAGGAACACGTCTGGCTTCTCGGGGGGGGCTAGGCACTCCCGTGGCGGCTGGAGCGGACGGAACGTATTACGCTTTCGACTGCGAAGTCCGTGGTAGCACTGAGCCAAGGCCCGAGCAACCGGCACTCATCGCCTTTAACAGTGGACTGCAGGAGAAGTGGCGGCTGCAACTTCCCGTGCCGAAAGGCCTAGGGAACGACTATCCGTGTCCTAAATGGGGGGTTGCCCTGGACGATGATGGAATGATGTATATGGCAGTCGAGGCCAACAGCACACACATCATCGCAGTTCAGACAACCAGCCCGGGTCCGGCACCGACTTTATGGCCGCTTCGCTTCGGTGACAACGCCGGAAGCAGCTGGAGCCAGTGAAGGGGCGCGAAGGTTGGAGCCAGTCCTCCTCGTGTGAAGGAGTAGATCAGCTTCGTCACACACATCATGGGCATAGGAACTATAAGTCCCTCCTCACGATGTCAGGCCCAAGTAGAAATGTCCCCATTCCTGCAAAGTAGAAATGTCCCCTTTTGGGTCTTTGGGGATGGTACCACCTTTAGGGGCGGCGAGTGCGGAGCTGGCCGACCAGCGGGCCCCAATGGCCCGCAGGCCGGCGGAGCCGTTGCCCGCTCGGGGCTCCTCGGCCCTTTGACTCAAAAATACCCTTCGAACGACCTATTGGCTCCCGCTCCTTTTTCACCCGCCCCCCTCCCAGTTTCCCCACTTGAAGGTCGTGTCCGCTCGGGGCTCCTCGGCCCTTTGACTCAAAAACACCCTTCGAACGACCTATTGGCCCCCACCTGGCCAACGGCTGCCCGGCAGCCAGCTTAGGGCGCAAGGCGGCTTACGTTAGTTGACATAACATATTTTATGGGTGCAGCTCTTTTCGGCTGCGGGTTCTCTCGAGGATTTGACGTGATTCAATAGACGAAAGGGGGACCTACAAGGCATGTATGTGGTGTCAATTCTCATACGTCCCTGGAGGCCCCCCCGATGCAGATACAAACACGTAAGACCGCAGATGAGAACCCCTTCTCGACGTCGGAGCACGTCTTCGACGGACTCAAGGGGCGACTGGCGAGTGCTGAGGCGTTGCAGATGACCCACGGCGAGTTGGAGCGGATGTTGCAACAGGAAGGCTGGGAGCTGCTACGGTGTTTGCTCCAAGACCACCTTGACCTGCGCGGCCCCGGAAGAGCCAGAGGTGAGGTTGTGGGTGCGACTGGCATTGTGCGAACGCAAGTGAGGCAGCGGCAACGGCACCTCAAGACGGTGTTTGGCAAGGTGGAGGTTGGACGCCTCGGGTACTCGGCCCGGGATGCAGAGACACTGTTTCCGAGGGACGCCGAACTCAACCTGCCTCATGGCCTGTACTCGCATGAGGTACGGCGTCGCGTCGTTGCAGAGGTGATCAAGACGTCCTTTGATCAGGCCGCTGAAGCGGTCGGCACCAACACAGGCACCACGGTTCCGAAGCGGCAGGTCGAAGAGCTCGCGGTCGAGGCGGCGCAGGACTTTGAGGCCTTCTACCAAGCCCAGCAGGCCGAGACAGAGGAACAAGCGAGCAAAACCGGCGCACTCCTGGTAACGACCACCGACGCAAAGGGCATCGTGATGCGGATGGACGGCCTTCGTGACGCTACGAAGCGGGCGGCGCAGCAGCGTGCGCACAAGCTGACCAAGCGGTTGAGTCGGGGCGAGAAGCGCAACGGCAAACGGATGGCCCAAGTTGCGAGTGTCTACACAGTCGCGCCGTTCGTCCGAACTGCCGAAGACATCGTAAAGGACCTTCACCCTGACGGCAGGCCGGGCGAAAAGGCTCCAGTGCGCCCACGCCCACAAAGCAAGCGGGTCTGGGCCAGTGTCGTGCGGGACCCTGAAGAGGTCATCGCCGCGATGTTCGAGCACGCCCATCGCTGTGACCCGACGGTCGCAAAGACATGGGTGAGCCTCGTAGACGGCAACATGTCACAGCTTCGGACAATCAAGCAGACGGCGAGGCGAACGGGTGTCAACCCCACTATCATCATCGACATTATTCACGTGCTGGAATACCTGTGGAAGGCGGCCTTTGCGTTAGTGGGTGAGGGCTCTATCGCTGCGGAACGGTGGGTAAAGCAGCGCTTGCTCCAGATTTTGCGGGGGCGCTCCAGCACCGTGGCCAGTGGCATGCGCAGAAGTGCAACCCTGCGGGAGATGACGGGGTCCGAACGTGCCGCTGTAGATGACTGCGCAAACTATCTTCTGAAGTACCGGAACTATCTCCGATACGATCGGTACCTGGCAGCTGGCATGCCGATCGCCACAGGTGTGATCGAGGGGGCGTGTCGGCACCTCATTAAGGACAGAATGGACATTACCGGTGCCCGCTGGGGACTCGACGGGGCAGAGGCTGTCCTCAAGCTCCGCTCCCTTCGGTCGAGCGGAGACCTTGATCGATACTGGCACTTCCACGAACAGGCCGACCTTCGCCGAAACCACCTCGAACGCTACAGCCGCAATCCCCCCACAACCGAGCTCCCATTGAAGGTCAATAGGCGTCCCAAGCTGACCGTCGTATAGCTGCCCAAATCATGCCGCCGAAAAGATCTGCACCCATATTTTATCGGACAGATTTGTGTAGACGCAAAGTGAAAATGTCCGCTTTGTGCAACTTAGAAATGTCCTCTTTTGGGCGCCGCTGCCTGGCAGCCTCGGGCCGCAATGGCCAGGGATCTTGTCACGATGAGCGCGCTGGAAATGGACCGAATGCAGGTCGTCCAGCGAGTGTTGGAAAAGCGGCTGACGCAAGCAGAAGCCGCCATGGTTCTGAGTCTTAGTCAGCGCCAGGTGCGCCGATTGTGCCAGTCCATGAGGCGACAAGGGCCTCGGGCTCTCGTGTCGCGAAAGCGCGGACGCCCCAGCAACCGTCAGTTGCCGGAGGTGGTGCAAGAGTACGCCGTAGGTCTCATCAGTGAGCGCTACAGGGACTTCGGGCCGACGTTGGCTCACGAGAAACTTACTGAGCTACATGGCGTTCGTGTATCCCGGGAGACGTTGCGCAAGTGGATGATCGGCGCCGAGATCTGGACGCCGCGGGCGCAACGAGGGCCGCGCATCCACCAGCCGCGAAGACGGCGGGACTGTCTTGGTGAGCTGGTTCAGATAGATGGGAGCGATCACGAATGGTTCGAGGGCCGCGGACAAAGATGCACCCTGTTGGTGTTCATCGACGATGCCACGGGAAGGCTGATGGAGCTGCGCTTTGTGGAAGTGGAATCGGCCTTCGACTACTTCGATGCGACTGCAAGCTACGTACGGAAGCATGGAAAGCCAGCGGCCTTCTATAGCGACAAACACAGCATCTTCCGAGTAAACCAGGAAGGTTCAACCGGTGCGGCAAAGGGTGTCACGCAGTATGGTCGCGCATTGGGAGAACTAAACATAGACATCATTTGTGCGAACACAGCGCAGGCCAAAGGTCGTGTAGAGCGCATGAACAAGACGCTGCAAGACCGTTTGGTCAAGGAGCTGCGGCTTCATGGTATCAGCAATGCGGAAGATGCGAATGCCTTCGTCCCTGCCTTTATGGACGCCTACAACAACCGCTTCGAGCGTGCTCCTCGCAGTCTTCATAATGCCCACCGTCCCTTGCTTGAGGGCGAGGACTTGAATCTCATCTTCACGTGGCAAGAGGACCGAAAGCTGTCGCAGAGTCTGGTGGTGCAGTTTCAGAGAAACTCATATCTGGTCGAACCAACGACAGAAACGAGCAAGCTTGCGGGAAAGACCGTGCGCGTGCACTTGTGGAAAGACGGCCAAGTGCAATTGCGCCACAACAACCAGCCGCTTTCCTTTGCACTCTTCGACAAGAGTCCCCACGTGAACCAGGGTGAGATTGTCGAGAACAAACGATTGGGCACTGCGCTGGCGGTCATTCAGCAGCAGCAGCAGGTTCGAGATGAAGCCCGTCTTAGGTCCAAGAAGCTCACGCTTCGACAAAAGGAACGATTGCGTGCCCAACGCGCGGAGGCTGAATCAGCGGGACCAACGCCCACGGGCATTAACCCTGGCGCAGCGGAAGCCTTCGCCAGCTATTTGCAAGAGTTTGACCGGGAACAAAAAGCCAAGCAGCGTCGCTACACCGAAGCCGCACGCGCCCGCAGAGCCGCAGCCCGCGAGGCGTCGCAAAACTGCCTGGACCGAGGCACCAACGGCGCCGCGTAGCCGTAGCGGCTGGCGTAGCTCACCAGCCGCTGCGGCATGCTTTTGGCCCTGCACTTGCCCACAGCTGCACGTCGCCACCTGCCCTGGGCATGGGCCGTGCCCGCCGTGCATCTATGGACAAGTGGCCAAAACCCCGCCTCCGCTAATACCCCATGACGCGCCGCATGGAGGACATTTCTACTTTGCACAAAAGCGGACATTTCTACTTTGCGTTGACAATTTGACGCGAAAGGACGTGGTGCTTGTATTTCCTGTGCGCAAGGACAGGAGCTTCGGCCCATATGCGGGGAACACCGCGTAGGGCCGCATGAGTTTCAGGGAAGCAGCGGTCGCGCAATTCTCGCCTGCGTGAGGGGCGTGTGCCGCCATCACGGCCGCAGCCGCTAAAGGTGAAAGAATGAATCCAAGCACGATCGGAATCAGATCCCGGCCAACGGACCGCGATGCAGGCCAAACTTCGGCCATGCTGTGTGTGCGACGTCCGCCTGCGAACAATGCCTTCGCTGGACGTCGGCGCATCGCCATAGGTGGGGTCGAGCTGCGTGCCCCCACTGTCGAGATAGACATCGCCGTATAGCTGATTTGGCACGCGGTACACGGCTTTGGTGTTCTGGTTGGGGCGCCACCAGCGGCAACGGTTCCCCCGATGGCGGGCCCAAAAGTCGATGTCATCCCGCCCAAGACCGTCAAAACCGTCGCTCCCCGTGACGGCAGTTGCGCGAGCCTACGCCTGTATCGCCCTTGACTAACTAGTAGATAGTACTAGATTTAAAGGATGTTCGCGATGGTGACACCAATGCCGTGCCACCGTGGTCCCGTCAAGAGGAGATGTTCAACAATGGCCAACGTCTCGGTTACTGAACTAAACCAGCAAACCGCCAAGGTGCTTGAGCGGGTCAAGTCTGGCGAGTCGCTCGAAGTCCGAGAGTATGGCCGGCCCATCGCTCGCATCGTGCCCGTTCTCTCTAATGCTTCGATTGTGGACCGGCTGGTGAGCGAAGGGCGAGCCGTCGCTGCCACAAGTACTACAGAAGCTCTGTTGACTCCGGTCCCACCGATCGTGGGCGCAGGTCCCTCGCTTTCTGAAGTACTAGATCAAGCGCGCCAGGCAGAGCGATCGTGATCTATGTCGACACTTCTGCGCTGGTGAAGCTCGTGGTGCGCGAGGCGGAGACCTTGGCGCTTCAAACCTGGATCAGATCGCGCGCAGGGGAGACATACTTTTCGTCGCAGCTTGCGCGGGTGGAACTTATTCGAACTGTCAAGCGAGCGGCGCCGGACCGTATTGAACGTGCCCGAGGCGTTCTTGCGGCGCTGGCTCTACTCAAAATCGACGACCAGATCCTAGAGACTGCGGAGAGCCTCCCTCCCGATGTTCTGCGCAGCCTCGACGCCATCCACCTTGCGACGGCCTTTTCACAACTATCGCATGTCAGCGCATTCGTGACTTACGACGCACGCCTGGCCGACGCTGCACGATCGCTGAATATCCCCGTCGAATCTCCGTGAGTAAGGCCCGACTGCCTTCGCGAGCCTACATCGCCACGCTAATAGCTCATGACGCGCCGCGTGAAGGACGTTTCTACTTTGCACAAAAGCGGACATTTCTACTTTGCGTTGACAATTTGACGCGAAAGGATGTGGCGCTTGTAGTTCCTGTGCGCCCCCAGCTGATCGAAGTAGCGGATGGGGAAGGCTTTGTTGATGAGTTTGCCTGAGTTTCGCCACCAGCGTCGGGCGTTGCCGGCCACTTGTGCTGCTGTGTCGGACCGAGAGGCCCCGGGCTCGCAGTTCGCGAAAGATGGTCTTGCCTCGTTTCCAAAGCTTGAGGTGGATCATTCTCAGGCGGTGCAGATCCACGGCGCATTTAGATTCGTTGACGCGTAACCGGAGCCTCGCGTATATGCGCCGCACCACCTGCATCACGCGTTCACCAGCGCGCTTAGACCGGACGTAAACGTTGCAGTCGTCGGCATACCGTACAAAAGCGTGTTTTGCGTTTCTCCAGCTCCTTGTCCACTTCATCCAAAAGCACGTTTGCCAATAGCGGCGATAGAGGGTCCCCTTGGCATCGGCACCTACGAAGCACCCTCTCTGCCAACGTGATTGAGACAGCCGCCCCCGTTGAGTTTACTGAGCAGGGCGCGCAAGGATACAGGACCGATGAATGGAATCGAGG